>JBAWCX010000362.1:0-2179 GCA_049590495.1 Binatus sp. (SeqCode) | reverse complement strand
ATTTAGCTAGTTGTACAAATCGGATCGCGGGATTTGACCTTTTGCGATCGCGGGGATTTAATGGTTTGAGGACGTTTCACGTGAAACGTTGGTGCGCGGTCCGGAGCTAGTTCCTCTTTGCGAAGGTGCCGGGGCAATTTCCCGGCGGGGCAGGTCGTGGGGCGGGTAATCGCAATAGCCAATCAGAAAGGCGGCGTTGGTAAGACCACTACGGCTATCAATTTGGCCGTTGCGCTGGCCGATACAGGTCGGCGCGTCCTCCTTGTCGACCTCGATCCTCAGGGCAACGCCACTTCCGGAATCAGCACGCCCGAGGATGTCGCCGCTGCGCGCGGTGAGGGTAAGACTATCTACCAGGCTCTGGTCGGAGGGCTGTCGATTGCGGAAATTATTCGGCAGGTGCGGCCGACCCTGTCGCTGGCGCCGGCGGGCGACGACCTGGTCGGCGCCGAGATCGAGCTGGTGACGATGGAAGGTCGCGAGCGTCGCTTGCGAGCGCTCCTGGAGCCATCGAAAGCAGAATATAACTATGTTCTAATCGATACCCCGCCTTCGCTTGGGATTCTCACCCTTAACGCGCTAGTCGCGGCGGATTCCGTGCTCGTGCCGATGCAATGCGAGTACTACGCGCTCGAAGGTCTGAGTGCGCTGCTCGGCACGATCAACAAGGTCAAGGCGGCGCTGAGGCCGGGACTCGACCTCGAGGGGCTGGTGCTCACTATGTTCGATACGCGAAATCGCCTCAGCCACGAAATCTCCGACGAAGTCAGGAAGCATTTCCCGGAGAAAGTTTTTCGCAGCGTGATTCCACGCAGCGTGCGGATGTCGGAGAGCCCGAGTCATGGACTGTCCGTGCTCGAATACGAACCGAAGTCGACGGGCGCGGAGAGCTATCGCGCGCTGGCCGCGGAAGTTATCGCGCGTGGGGAGAATGGAACGGGAACTAATTGAATGTGAAACCCGCGGTGGGTTTCCCGCTTCCTTCGGCAGGGGTGACCCCTGCACCCGGTACGAAGAGAAGATGCGGCCTTACGGCCTGTTAGAACTTGATAGGTCGGAGCGACGAATTCTGCGATTGTTCCCCTTCCCACAGTGGGAAGGGGTTAGGGGTTAGGTTCCTGAGTGAGCGGCGACCATGATCGAAATTGCACGAGGACAAGCAGGATGATGCGGAAACCATTGGGGCGCGGGCTCGATGCGCTGATCGGAAATGCGGCGGCGGGAGTTGAAACCGGCGCCGAAGATAGTGGCGACTCGCAATTCAAGATGGCGCCGGTCGCGAGTATCACGGCCGGCCCGTTTCAGCCGCGGATTAATTTCGACGCCGAGCGGCTGGCCGAACTTACCCGCGCGATCCAGAGCCAGGGAATTATCGAGCCGCTGATCGTGCGGCGAATCGACGCGCCAGTCGCCACCGGCGCGGAATCCGATGGCCCCCGCTACGAGCTGATCGCGGGCGAGCGGCGGCTGCGCGCGGCGCGCGCGGCGGGTCTGGAAGCCGTTCCGGTGGTAGTGCGCGAGCTCGACGATCGCGCGGCGCTGGAAATGTCGCTGGTCGAGAATATCGTGCGCGAAGACTTGAATGCGGTCGAAGAAGGGCTTGCGTTTTTCCGCCTCGTCGAGCATTTCGGGCTGACCCATGACGAGATTGCCACGCGCGTCGGCAAGAGCCGCCCGTACGTCGGCAACACGCTCCGATTGCTGGAACTGCCACAAGCGATTTTGACTATGATCGCGAAGGGGCAGCTCAACGCCGGACAGGCGCGGCCGTTGCTCGCGATCCAATCGCCCGAGGCGCAACTGACCGCGGCGCGGCGAATCGCGGCGGTCGGAATCTCGGCGCGCGGCGCCGAAGAAATGGCGACGGCGAATCGTCCGCGCAAATCAAAGACCAGCGCGTCCCGATCCGGCGGCGATGCCAACCTGAACGCGCTCGCCGAAGGCCTGCAACGCGCACTCAAGCGCAAGGTCAGAATTTTCAAACGCCGTGGCGACAGCCCGGGCAGGATCGAGATCGACTATTACGATGACAACGATCTGACGGCGGTCGCGGAGATGCTGCTCGGGAATTCGCGCGCGTCTATGCGCGCGTGAGCGGGGGAAGGGTAGATCACTTTATCTAACGTGGAACCCACCGTGGGTTCCACACCTCCTTGGGCAGGGGTGACCCCTGCACCCA
>JBAWCX010000361.1:0-4358 GCA_049590495.1 Binatus sp. (SeqCode) | reverse complement strand
GCGCTCAACATCGTATGCTGGCCGCAAACCGGATTGCCGGGAACCCTGCTCGCCGAAATTCTGCGCGGTGCCGCCGACAAGGCCCGCGAGGCCGGCGTTGTAATCGTCGGCGGTCACACCGTCGCCGACGAGGAAGTGAAATTCGGGATGGCTATCACCGGCGTGATCGATCCGAGCCGAATAGTGCGCAACGTCGGCGCGCATGTTGGCGACGCGCTCGTGCTGAGTAAGGCGCTCGGCACGGGAATCCTGATGACTGCGTTCAAGCGCGACGCGCTCGGCGACGAAGCTTACCAGGCCGCGGTCCGCTCGATGAAGCAGCTCAACGCCGCGGCCGCATCCGCGATGCTGAAATACGACGTTCACGCCGCCACCGACATCACGGGCTTCGGGCTGGTCGGTCATGCGCTCAAGATGGCCGAGGGCAGCGGCGTTACTCTTGTGTTCGAGGAATCCGACTTGCCGCTGCTGCCCGGCGTGCTCGAGCAATGCCGCGCCGGAATGATCCCAGGCGGCGGCGAGCGCAATCGCGAGTATTACGCGCCGAGCGTCAGTATCTCGGACGAAGTCGCCGAGGAGATCGCGACGATTGCGTTCGATCCGCAGACCTCGGGCGGATTGCTGATCGCGATTCCGGAAAAGCAGTCGCTAGCACTGCTCGCGGAGCTTCAAACCTGTGGGCATCGCGAGGCCGCAATCGTCGGCCGCGTCGTCGCACGTCGCGAACATCCGATCGAACTGGTCTAGGAGTCCCACGTGAAACCGACGGTGGGTTTCATTTACAACTAAATTCCTTTCAAGAACTCGATCAGGATCTCATTAGTCTCTTTCGGCCGTTCTTGCTGCAGCCAATGGCCGGCGCCGGGGATTATCACTTTCTTTTTCAGGTTGGGAGTGAACGCTCCGGCAATCTCGTAACCGCCGGGAATCATTTTGCCGACCACGTCATGCTCACCGGCGGCGAACACTGCGGGCTGACGCAACTTGGCGCCGTCGAGGAACGGCGTCAGCTCCCAGTTGCGATCGATATTGCGATACCAATTGACGCCTCCGCGAAAGCCGGCCCGCTTGAACTCGCCGGCAAAGAAATCCAGGTCGGCTTCCGTCAGCCACGGCGGCAGCTTGTCGGGCACCATGCCGGTCTCGATAAACTTTTTCGTCTTGGGAAACAGGAACGAGAATTCGCCGGTCCGCGGCACGTCGCCCGACGCCGAGTAGAGCACCATCGCCATCGAGCGGCGCGGATCGGCGTCGAGTTCCTTCTCGACTTTACCCGGCTCCTGGAAATAGAGCTGGTAGAAATTCTGGTCGCCGGCGAGAGCCTTCATACCGTCCGTTGGACGCATCGCATTGCGTGGAAAATAGGGAACGCTGAGCAGCGCGATCGCGCGAAAGATATCGGGGCGCAACAGCGCCGAATACCACGCCACCGGCGCGCCCCAATCATGACCAACGATCACTGCCGACTCGACGCCGAGGCTGTTGACCAGCCCGACGATATCGCCGACCAGGTTCAGGATGTTGTACGACTCGATCGGCGCGGGCGCGTCGGTCTGCCCGTAGCCGCGCTGATCGGGCGCGACGACGCGAAAGCCGGCCGCGGCGAGCGCGGGAATCTGATGCCGCCACGAGTACCACGACTCGGGCCATCCATGGCACAGCACGACGAGCGGTCCCGCACCCTGCTCGACGTAATGCATCCGGATGCCGTTGGTCTCGACAAATTTGTGCTGTAGTTCAGCCATTGTGCATCCTCTTCTTAACACTGGGTGCAGGGGTCACCCCTGCCCAAGGAGGTGCGGAACCCACGGCGGGTTCCGCTAAAATTACGAATGCTTGAGCTTTTTGATTTCCACAGCCATCTCGGGCACCGCTTTGAACAGATCGGCGACCAGGCCGTAGTCGGCGACCGCGAAGATCGGCGCCTCCTCGTCCTTGTTGATCGCGCAGATGACCTTCGAGTCCTTCATCCCGGCCAGATGCTGAATCGCGCCTGAAATTCCGACGGCGATATAAAGTTCCGGCGCGACCACCTTGCCCGTTTGCCCGACTTGTAGGTCGTTCGGCACAAAGCCCGCGTCGACGGCCGCGCGCGACGCGCCCATCGCAGCGCCCATCTCGTCAACCAGCGGCTCGAGCACCGTCTTGAAGTTCTCGCCGGACTTGAGGCCGCGGCCGCCCGAAACGATTATGCGCGCCTCGGTGAGTTGCGGCCGGTCGCTCTTCGTCGCGTTGAATGAAACGAATTCCATCTTGAGCGCGCCCGCGTCGATCTCGGCATTCTGCTTTTCGACGGAAGCAACGGCTTCGCCCGGCTTGGCGGCGTCGAACGCGGTGCCGCGCACCGTCAGCACTTTGATAGGACCGTCGAGCTCGACCGTCGCCATCACGTTGCCGGCGTAGGTGGGGCGCACGAAGGTATGCTCATCGCTGATCGCGGTGATTTCCGACGCCATCGGAGCGCCGAGGCGAGCGGCCAGCCGCGGAAACAGGTCCTTGCCCATCGCAGTCGCGGTCGCGAGCACGAATTCCGCGTTTTCTTTTTTCGCCAGCGCGGCAAGCGCCTGCGCGTGCGCGTCGGCGAGGTAGTTCTTCAGCGCCGGATGCGCCAGCGCTATCACCTTGGCGACGCCGTACTTGGCGATCTCGCCCGCCGCCGCCTCGGGCGCGTCGCCCGCGACGACCGCAATCGCCTTGCCGCCGCGCTTCTTCGCCAGGTCGAGGCCCGCGTGAACGGCGGTCAGCGTAGTCTTGGGGAAATGTCCCCCCTGATGCTCCGCGAAAATCAGAACGTCACCCATGTCAATTCACTCCGCGTTCGGAATCGTAGTAGTCGAAATCAAATAACTTTGGCTTCGGTGTGAAGGACCGCGACCAACTCCTGCACCGACGCGACTTTGCGCCCGGCCTGGCGCTTGGGCGGTGCCGCGAGCGTCTTAATCTTGAGCTTGGGAGCGAGATCGACGCCGAGGCTGTCGGCCGCGACTTCTTTCAGCTCCTTCTTGCGCGCCTTCATGATTCCCGGCAGCGAGGCGTAACGCGGCTCGTTGAGGCGCAGGTCGGTGGTGATGACGGCAGGAAGCTTGAATGCGATGGTCTCGAGGCCGCCGTCCACTTCGCGCACGACCGAGGTTTTTTCGGGCGTTATCTCGACCTTCGAGGCGAACGTCGCCTGCGGCCACCCGAGCATCTCGGCGAGCATCTGGCCGACCTGGTTCGCGTCGTCGTCGATAGCCTGCTTGCCCAGTATAATGAGGTCGGGCTTCTCGTCGCCGGCAATTTTCGCGAGAATCCTCGCGATCGCGAGCGAGTCGAGCGCGGCGTCGGTCTTGACCAGGATCGCCCGGTCGGCGCCCATCGCAAGGCCGGTGCGCAATTGCTCCTGCGATGTCGGCTGCCCGACCGTGACGAGGACGACCTCGCCGGTCTGCTTCTCCTTGATGCGGAGCGCCTCTTCGATGGCGATTTCGTCGAACGGGTTGATGACCCATTTGACGTTGTCGGTGGCGATACCGGTGCCGTCGGGCAGGACGCGGATAGTGGTCGCAGGATCGGGAACGCGCTTGATTGGAACCAGGATTTTCAAAGCCTTAACACTCCACGCATTGATTCATGCATCGATTGAGTCTGGAACAGACAAGGTTGCCCAGGGAATAGAGCTGACAAACGCAAAATTTCTAACAGTGGCTGACCAGCCAGTCAAACCATACTAATGGCGAGGCGGCGGCGCAAAGGCCGCTGATTCTTCTCAATACTGGGTGCAGGGGTCACCCCTGCCCAAGGAAGCATGAAACCCACGGAGGGGTTTCACATCTGTTATTCGTTGAAGCCCAGTCTATGCGATAGTTCGCGGCCTGCGTCTACTAGGCTGGGGGCTATTTCTGCGGTTATTCGTTCTGGGCCTATTCGATATGTCGGGCCGGCTACTGCTACCGAGCCGACGACCGAGCGCGTGTAGTCGCGGATTGGGACTGCTACTGACGAGACCTCTTCGATGAACTCGCCTGAGTCCATCGCGTAGCCGTCGCGGGCGACTGCTTCGAGTTGTGCCAGCAGAGTTGCGCGATCGACTATCGTGCGATCGGTGAAGCGCTTCAGCGCCTCGGGCAGCGCGGATCTGAGCTGCCCCTCGGCGTCGAAGGCGAGATGCGCCTTGCCGGCCGCGGTACAATGAAGCGGCAGGGTGATTCCGATTGGCGGAGTGATGCGTACGGCGCGATCTTCGGCCTCGGCGGCCTCGAGCGGGACGACGCCGTCGCGCCGGACGATCGCGACGTACGCGCTTTCGCGGCATTTGCGGGCGACGTCGGCGAGGATGGGGCGCGCTTGCCTCACCAGGCCCATATGATGGATGTAAC
>JBAWCX010000360.1:0-3348 GCA_049590495.1 Binatus sp. (SeqCode) | reverse complement strand
ATCCCAGCCCGCGTGATCGAGCGCCTCGAACGCCTTGTTGGTGAAATCGAGTGTGTGACCGCCGTCGAGATAGCGATGGTCGGTCGCAGCGGCGAACATCATGCCGGCAACCTCGCGTTGCGACACGCCGGTGCGCACGGCCGACACGATGCGTCGCTCGGCGCCTTCGGTGTCGCGAACTTCGACGAACCTGCGGAGCCATCGCTTGATCTCCGCGATGCTCGCACCGCCGCCCGGCAGCGGACGCATCTCGAACCGCGGCGGATGCCCGTCGAAGTCGTTGGCGACCGAGCACAGCCCGTGGAACATCGCACGCGTGCGATCCTCGGCGCGCAGACGTGGCAGCAGGTTCATCATGCAGGTGAGGATGGTCAGGCCGGCACCCCATCCGTCGCGGCGGTAGTGCGTTCCGAATTCGATTCCGATGCGAAACGGCTCGCGTGCGTCGCCGTTGTCGTCGAGCATCGCGATCACCGACTTGCCGATCACCAGCGAGAGGTTGCGCTCGATGCCGTCGCGCAGGCGCTCGATGCGATGCCGGCGCAGGTCGCCGCGGGGCGCGAGATCGATCCAGACGTCGCCGTCTTCGACCTTTACCGGGAATGCGCGCACGTCGTCCGCCCAAGGATCGAATGCGCCGCCGCTGTGCAGGTCGAAGCGAGCGTGATGCCAGTGGCAGGTGAGGATGCAATCCTTGACGGTGCCGCGATCGAGAGGGAAGCCCATGTGCGGGCATCGATTGTCCACCGCGAAAATCCCCTCCGGCGTCTGGAAGAGCGCGATTACGTGGCCGTCGAGGTTGACGGTCATGCTGGCGCCCTCAGGAATGGCGGCGAGCGATGCGGCGCGAACGAAAGTCCGGCTGGCGGGTTCGATCGATTGAGTGCTCATCGATGCGTTCCTCTTCGCGTTCGATAATTAGTAAAGTACTCGCTTTACATACTAAGTCAAGCACCAACTTGACTAATAATTCACAGCCGGTACCATCTCATCTCATGAAGCACGACGCGCGCGCCGAGGAAGGCGTCCTGTATCAGCTCAAGACCCGGGGACCGTTGACCGCCGCGCAGACCGCGCGCCGGCTGGGCGTCACCGCGATGGCGGTCCGGCAGCATCTGTATCGCCTCAAAGAATCGGGACTGGTCGAATTCACCGACGAACGGCGCAAGGTGGGGCGGCCGGCGCGCGTGTGGAGATTGACCAGCGCCGCGGCGGGGCGTTTTCCCGACACGCATGGCGACTTGACCGTCGATATTATCGGTGCGGTGCGCGCGGCGTTCGGCGAGGCCGGGATGGACAAGCTGCTGCGCGAGAGGACGCGCCGCCAGATCGACGAATATCGCACGCGCCTGCGCCCGGCGGGAACTTCGCTCGCCAAGCGCGCGCAGGCGTTGGCCGAGATTCGTCGCGAGCAGGGCTACATGGCCGAGTGCACGCGGATGGCCGACGGCTCGATGCTGTTGGCGGAAAACCATTGTCCGATCTGCGCGGCGGCCACCATCTGCCAGGGCCTATGCCGCGAGGAGCTCTCGCTGTTCCGCGCGGTGCTCGGCGACAAGGCGCGCGTCGAGCGCATCGATCACATTCTAGCGGGCGCGCGCCGCTGCGCGTACCGGATCACGGCAGAGTAGGGAAGGGTAAATCACTCTATTTGATGTGAAACCCGCGGTGGGTTTCACGCTTCCTTCGGCAGGGGTGACCCCTGCACCCAACGACAAGACACGTAGGTCTCGCGCTAGGGTTTGGCTGCTTGACTGGATCGGAGGTTCAGTTCGAAGAGCTGGGCGGTGTACATTCCTCCGAATAGTGTCACAGTGCCGAGCGGCCGAAAGCCGCGCTGCTCGTAGTAACGACACAACGCGGCGTTCGACGCCATCGCGTCGAGGCGCACGAACCTCCGCCCGCGCGCTGCGATCCTCTCGACCGCCCATTCCAATAGGCGCTCGCCGACACGCTGGCCGCCGACGTTCCGCGTGATGGCGACGCCATGGATGTATCCGGCGCTTCCATCGAGGCCGCGCTCGCCCCACTGTTCGAGGTCAGACCACTGAATCGTCAGCGTCCCGACCGCGGCGCCATCCCGACGCGCGAGGTAGACCTCGTGATGCTCGAGGCGGTCGCGTAGCATCTGCTCGCCGGCTTCCATGTGCCAGTGTTTCCATTGCGGGTTGCCGCGAGCGGAGAGCCAGTCCGCAGCTTCGCGCAGAATCGCCATCACCGTGTCATAGTCGACCGCGCTTGCGCGCGCGACCACGAGTTGCCCGGCGGCAGTATCGAGATTGGTCACTTGCGGCCGGCGTGCTTTGCCATAAGGATATCGGGCTTGCCGAAGCCGACCCATGCACCCAATGTTAGGAAGAAGATGCGGTCACGGTACTTCGAGGCTGAACGCTACCTTCAGATCCTCGCTCGTGAACGGGTAGACGTGGATCATCCAGCCGAAAATCTGTTTGTGAAACGATCCGCCCGCCGCCTCGCAGTCAGCCTGATTTGAAATCGTGCCAGTGAAGCCGAAACGCGGATCAGCCAGGTAGCCGTAGCGACGGCGCAGGCTATCACTCGCGCCACTGCCGCGGCCAAACTCCGCCGGCGCATTGGACGCCGAGGAAATATCGGGACGCGCATTGCTGGCGACGTTGCCGTTGAGCACGTCAGCCTCGGTCACGCCGCGCGGGAGGCAGATGTTGGTGTGCGCGTGCCAGTGGGAGAGGCTCAGCGGGATCAACGCGTCGAGCTGCTCGGGCGTGTCGGCGGCCGGCGCATCGTACATCGCGCCGACCAGCTTGTATCCGCCGAAAGCTTTTTTCTCGTAGAGCAGAGATCCCGGGCGCGCCAGATCGAAATCGCCCATATACTCGGACATCGTCGCCGCGCGATTGGAGAAGTGGTAGACGTCCTGCGGCACCTGTTCCATGTAAGGCACGTAACCGTCGGCGATCGCGGCCTTGTAGTCTTCGTACTTGGTGAGCTTCGCGCGCATCGTGGCGACGATCAGTTGGCCGCGCTGTGTGTCGGCGGGCGTGATGGCCCGCGACTCGGTCATCGTCATGTGCTCGCCCATCTTCATATGCGCGCCCATCTGGCCCATCGCGCCGGTCTCGCCGCCGGCGCCGCCCGAATCCGAGTCCATCGCGTCTATGTCGTGAGCGGCGGCGTAGGAGGCGAGCGTGACGATCAAGGTGACGACGGCGAATAGAGATATGAATCGTGAGTTCATGACCTTACCCCCGGGCTATCACGTACAATGATACTTCGGCGGCGAAAAATCGAGGAGGGAGGGAAATCGCTAAATCACTTTATCAAATGCGGAACCCACCGTGGGTTCCGCACCTCCTTCGGCAGGGGTGA
>JBAWCX010000359.1:0-17005 GCA_049590495.1 Binatus sp. (SeqCode) | reverse complement strand
GGATCGCTCAGCACGTCGGCCGTCGCGTACGGCACTCCGATCTCGTCGAAAATCGCGACCGTCGTGGCCGAGAATCCGCACTGCGGAAAGCTGCGGTTGCCCTTCATGAAAATCATGATCTTGTTTTCTTTGACCGCCGATTCGATTTTTTCGATTATGTCCGCCATGTGATTCCTCTACCTCCGGTTCTGGTACTGGACCGGCGTCAACGTCTTGAGCGTGAGCGCATGCACCTGCACGCGCATCGCGTCGCCGAGCGCCTGGTAAACCAGTTGATGCCGTTCGATTAGACTTTTGCCCTCGAAACTCGCGCTCACCACCAGCGCCTCGAAATGATCTCCGCCGCCGGTATAGTCGCGCACTTCGACCTGCGCGCCGGGAATCCCGCACGCAATCATCGTCTCGATTTCCTTCGGGTCCATCAATGGATTATATCAGCCTCGCATCTTAACCCGCATCGCAACCGCGAATCCACAAGCCGCAGCCCTCAGGCTCATCACTGCACTTTGATTCGCCCGCTTTTTATTGCTTTCAACAGAGCGGCGTAGTCGCGCTCGGTTTGGTCGGCGTAGTCTTTCGCGAATTTCACTATTGCGTCATCGAACGCGACGCTCGAGCCCAGATAGCCGGCAATCATCGCGGGATCTCCCGTGCGGGCCTGCGCGAGGGCCAACGCCCAGCCGCAAGCGTCGGCGAAATAGGCGAGGTCCCCCGGATCCTTCGTGTCGACCGGCATCGGAATCTTCATATCTCGCAGCTGGCGGACGTAAAACTGGCGGCCACGTTGCAGCCCGACCATCCAGCCCAGCAAGATGTCGCTGGCGGACTGCATCAGGCGCTGACCATTGACCACTCGCTGCCCATGGGTGGCAAATACACTGTGGCCCGCGTATGGCTCCAGCACCGATGCTCGCGCTTCCTTGATCTGCAAAAACAGCGGCGCGGCCTGCGCGTCCCTGAACAGCGCCACCTCGCAGAAGGTTCCGACGCTGCCGATGCCGACCACTTTGAGTGCAATATCCAGCAACTCGAACCGATCGAACAGTACCCGGCATGACGGGACGAGCGAGTCGCGGTAACGCTTGAAGGTCGATACCGCGCGCTTGCGATAGGCCGAGGTCCGCTGACTTGGTAGATGGTAGATGAGCGGCGGATGGTCGTGGATCTTGGTATTCTCGCCGGCCGTCGAAGGCAGCAAGCTGATGGGTAAGGTCTTTCGCTGCGCGCGCTCGGCGGCTCTTTTGTCGCTCTTGCGATTGCCAGGCTCTGGAACTCTGTCGATGAGTTCCTGGAAATCGATCCGCTGATACCACACGTCGAGCGACGGCATCGTCGCATACTCGCCCAGATGCTCGCGGTAGGAGCGAACCGCCGCCCGGACGGCGCGCTCGCGATGCCGCGGGCTGGCGCTCCCTGTGCGGCCCGCGACTTCGATGCTCGCGACCAGGCGCTTGAGGTCCCATTCCCAGGGAGCCGGAAGCGTTTCGTCGAAATCGTTGATGTCGAAGATGAGGTTGCGCTCGGGCGACGCGAACGCTCCGAAGTTCATAATGTGGCAGTCGCCGCACGCCTGGACTCGGAGTCCGGTGGTGGGCGTATCCGCCAAATCGAATGCCATCAAAGCGGCCGAACCGCGGAGAAAAGCAAACGGCGACTGCCGCATTCGCCCGTAACGAATCGGGAGCAGGTTGGAAATTCGTCCCGAGTCGGATTCGATCAGGAGCTGCATCGGATCGGGTCGATTCGGCGACGGTTTCCACGACGCATGGCTCTTGCGAGGCAGCGCCTCGCGCAGTCCGCGTCCGGCTGCAAGCCGTTCCGCGACAGAAGCGTGAGCCAACCTGCGCATCAGGTGGCGTTTTCCGCGCCTACCTTGCCGCGATGGCCGCGACGATCGCGCCCGCCGAGATTGCGATTACTGTCCAGAACAGGAAGATGGAGATGCCGCGAGAGCCGCTCAGCTTTTTGGTCTCCGACGCGTGTTGCGGTTCGGCTATTCCCATAGGGTCGCGCATCCCGAACCTGGCGCTGCCGAGGATAGCTTTCTTGGGCCGCATCGAAGCTGCAACCGGACCGAGCATCTTCGCGAGCGCCTCGACCTGTTGCGCTTCCGTGGCTGGCGAATCCGGCAGGCCGATTCCTGTGCCGCTCATCGGATCGGCGCCGAAGCCCGGCGGCAAGAACGAATTCGGGTCATCCCTCGGCGTCAAGCCTGTGGATGCGAGGTTTGATTCGTAAAGCTTTTGCTCGAGCGGGTCGCGCGTCGCCGCCTCTTCCTGAATTTGAATTTTGCCGATGGTTTGCTCGAGCATCATTCTTCCGGCCGGCAGGGCCAGCAATGCCGATTGCATTACCTTGGCCAAGACCTCGGGATCGGTGCTGGCGAGGTTGCGGACGAACCGGGCGCTGTCGGCAAATTTCGCTTGCTGGTCGCCGGTTACGCCGGCAGCAGTTGCCGCGCCGGGCGCCGCGCCGATCAACGCCTGCAGGCGCGCGATTCGTTCGCGAAGGGGAGGATGGCTCGATACCGACTGCAGGACCATGTTGCGCGGGTATTCATGAGCCGCGAAAATCCTGGCCTCCTCGTCGCGCTGTTCTTCTGATTTGCCGGGCTGCGACCGGATCCGGGTTATCTCATCGATGAATTCCTTGTAGCTCCGGCCACCGTCCGCGCGCTCGAATGGATCCACGATGAAAAGCTGGGCCGTGCCTTGTGTGGCGCATCGCAGCGGCGATTCGGTCTTCGCGATATGTTGCAGCGCGCGAATCAGCGCCGTCGGATTGCGCGTGAACTCGACCGCGGACGCGTCGGCCAGGTACTCGCGCTCGCGGGACAGCAGAATTGAGATGAAGCGCGCAAGGAGGCCACCCGACACGTCACTGTCTTTTTTCCAGATAGTGGGCACGCCGAAGACGAAGCGGAACACGCCGAACCCGCCGAACATCGCCGTGACCATCGTCGTCAGCCGCGTATCGTAATTGCGGATATGCGCCAACTCATGGCCGATCACGCCTTGCAGTTCCTCGCGATCCATCTGGTCCAGCAGCCCTTGGGTGACACAGATCGCCGAGAGTTCAGGGTCACGTCCGATCGCAAAGGCGTTCGGCGAAGGATCGTCGATCAGCTCGATGCGCGGCTCGTGAATTCGCGCCGCCAGCGCCATCTCATGCACCACGTCGATTACCGCTTGATTCTTCGGCTGGTCGGCAGAGATCGGATGCGCACCCAACGCATCCAGCACCAGTTCCGCGCCGGAAAAATGTGCGCGCCACACCTTCACGAGCGCCAGGATCACGGCCACTGCGGTGATCCACGGGAAGCCCGAAAGCCGTCCGTCGCTGAAGCGCAAGTCGTGAAATAGGAAATCGAATGCGAGTCCGAATCCGGCGAGCGCCAGCATCAGCTTCGCCACCAGCGCCGCAGTGCGGCGCCGATTGACGCGCTCAAGTTCCCAGAAGCTGCCGGATTCCCCCGCCATAGCCCCGGTACCCCCTCGAAGCTCCAATACTACGCCGCCGCGAGGCCCGTGTCGCCTACTATCGCGGGGTAGCAGCGGCGTGCAGAACCCTCATTCGCATCTTCGCTTAGTACCGGGTGCAGGGGTCACCCCTGCCCAAGGAGGTGCGGAACCGACGGGTGGGTTCCGCATACAATTAAGTCGCTCCCCGACCTAATTCACGACCGATACATCGCCCGGCGTGCCTTGACCCTTGACGCTGTCGAGCAGCTTAGTTGCGCTCGCGGTTATCTGCCCCGCATGGCCCGCGCCGACCACTCGCGAGACCACTTTGCCGTCGGGTCCGAGGAACAGTGTCGTCGGTATCGCCTCGACGCCCATGTCATCGACCAGCCGCTCGTCGGCCAGCACGATTGGATAGTTGATCCTGAACTCCGCGACAAATGGCGCTACTGCTTTCTGCCCGTCGCCCTGGATCAGGTCGCATGAGACCCCGATTATCACCAAGCCGCGCGACTTGTTGTACTTCTTGTAGAGCGCGACCAGTTCGGGAATCTGCTTGCGGCACGGCCCGCACCAGGTCGCCCAGAAATCGACGATCACCGGATGACCGCGGTAGTGGCTCAGGTTGATGTTCTTCCCGTCGAGGCCCGGCGCGCTGAAATCCAGGCCCTCATCCACCGGCGACCCCTGCGGTTGCGGAATGTCGAGCCGCAGGAGCGGCTGCGGCGCTTCGTGCATCGGGTAGATGCTGAAGTATGCAGCCACGATCAGCGCGACCAGGACTACCATGCCGAGCGCGCGTAGTGTTTGGGGTCCCTTCATACCTGCTCGATCACGGTCGCGATACCCTGGCCGATCCCGATGCACATGGTCGCCACTCCCAGCGCGACTCCGCGCCGGCGCATCTCATGCGTCAAGGTCACCACCAGCCGCGCCCCCGAGCATCCCAGTGGATGCCCGAGCGCGATCGCGCCGCCGTTCACGTTGAGCCGCTCCTCGTCGATCTTTAAATCGGTGTTGCAGGCGAGGACCTGCGCCCCGAAAGCCTCGTTGATTTCGAACAGGTCGATGTCGCCGATTTTGAGTCCCGCGCGCTTCAGCGCCTTATGCGTCGAGGGGACAGGACCCCATCCCATTATTTCCGGACGGACGCCCGCCACCGCGGTCGCGCGAATCTTCGCCATCGGCTTGAATCCGAGCGCCCGCGCCCGCTCCGCGCTCATCAGCAGCACGGCGGCCGCACCATCGCTCAACTGCGAGGAGTTGCCCGCGGTCACCTGGCCGTCGGGCTTGAATGAAGGCTTCAGCCCGGCCAGCTTTTCCATCGTAGTTTCTGCGCGCGGTCCCTGGTCAACGTCGACCACGGTGCCGTCGGGCAGCTTGACCGGCACGATTTCCTCTTTGAAGCGCTCGCGCGCCGCCACCGCGCGCATGTTCGAGCGCAGCGAGAATGCGTCGGCTTGCTCGCGCGTGATCTTGTACATATCGGCCAGCCGTTCGGCCGTCATGCCCATGAAGAACATGTCGCGCGGAAACATCTCGAGCAGCTTGGGATTCGGCAAAACCCCCGAGCCCATCGCGACGTGCGTCATATGCTCGACGCCGCCCGCAATCGCGACCTCGCCCGCGCCGGTCATGATTTCCTGCGCCGCGAAGTTCACCGCCTGCAAACTCGAGCCGCATTGACGATCGATCGTCGTGCCCGCCACCTCGACCGGCAGCCCCGACAGCAATCCGATCATTCTGCCGACGTTCAGTCCCTGTTCGCCGGTCTGATTCGCGCATCCCCAGACCACGTCCTCGATCTCTTTGGGGTCGAGCTTCGGATTTTTTTCGAGCAGGCGGCGGATGCACATAGCGCCCAGGTCGTCGGCGCGGATGTCCTTGTAGTAGCCCTTGTCCTTGCCCGCTTTGCCGATCGGAACCCTGACGCCATCCACGATAACAACTTCGCGCACTTATGTTCTCCCATGGCGGCTGTGCGTCATTGGACGCCGCGCCAAATCGCTAACTCTATATGATACTACGCCGCCGCAGTTCCGATAGACGCAGAGTATCGTAGCCGAGCACGCTCGACAGCACCTGGTCGGTGCTCTCGCCCAGCCGCGGCGCGCGCGTCGACGGGATGTCGTTATCGCCGGAGCTTTTGAGCGGCGAGCCGGGCACTATCAGCCCGTCGAATTGACTATGCTCCGCGCGCAGGATCATGTTGCGCGCCGCCAGATGCGGGTCGCAGGTGACTTCCTCGACGTTGGCGATCGGCGCGCACGGCACCGACGCGTCGGCGAGGATTCGCAGCCAACGGTCTCGCGGATGCGTCGCGAAGAGGTCCGCGAGGATCGCCTCTAGCTCCGGATGGTTCGCGGTGCGATTGGCGTTGGTCAGGAAGCGCGCGTCGTCCTTGAGATGCGGCATCGCGATCGCGTCGCAGAAACGCAGCCAGATAGCCTCGTTGCCCGCGCCCATCACAAAGTAGTCGTCGGCGGCGCGAAACTGCTGAAACGGCGTAATCGACGGATGCCGCGTGCCGATCCGCCCCGGAATCTTCCCCGACACCGAGTAGCGTGCGAGAGCGTCCTCGAGCATCGCGACCTGGCAATCGAGCATCGCGATATCGACGTGATTGCCGACGCCGTCGCGGTCGCGCACCCGCAACGCCGACATGATCGCAATCACGCCATATAGCGCCGCCGACAGATCGCCAATCGACACGCCGCATCGCACCGGCTCGCCGCCCGGATTGCCCGTGATACTCATGGTGCCGCCGAGCGCCTGCGCCACGATGTCGTAAGCAGGGGCCGCAGTCTGCGGCCCGGTCTGTCCGAATCCCGAAATCGAGCACAGGATGATCCTGGGATTGACGGCTTTCAGTTGCGCATAACCGGCCTTGAAACGATCCATCGTGCCCGGCGAGAAATTCTCAACCACTACATCAGATTTCGCAGCCAGCTCGAGAAAGACCGCCGCGCCTCCTTCGATGCGCAAGTCGAGCGTGATGCTGCGCTTGCCGCGATTGACGCTGTAGAAGTAGCCCGAGTCGCCCGACGGCATCATCGGCGCAAAACTGCGCGAATCGTCGCCGCGTCCGGGCACCTCGATCTTGATTACCTCGGCGCCGAGGTCCGCCAGGTTCATCGTGCAGAACGGACCCGCCAATACGCGCGTCAGGTCGAGCACGCGAACCCCGCGCAGCGGCTGTTGATCGATCATCGATTCCTCGTTCTTAGTACTGGGTGGGGGTCACCCCTGCCCAAGGAAGCGTGAAACCCAGGAGGGGTTTCACACTATAGTTAAGTGATTTACCCTTCCACTGTTACCTGCGCCGGCCGCGTGCTTCGCGAGCCCGCATCGCCTCAGCCGGCGTCATGATCAATCGCGGTTCACTCTCAGCCTTCTGCTGCTCGGCCGCCGCGACCGTGCCGAGCTGGGTGCGGATGAACGCCTGAAAGAAAAGCACCTTTGTCACGTCGATTCCGTCGCGGAGTCGCGCCGCTGCCGCCGCGGCCCATCCAGCCTGCGCGCGCCGTCCAACCCGCGCGATGTAGTAAGCAATATCCTCGAGCCGCCGCTGGACTCGCCGCCCGCTGTCGCCCGTCAACAGTTCGACGGTCGCGCGATCGAGCACTGCATTGACGCGTTCCTGCTTGTGCAGCGGATTCAGCACGATCACGCTTTCGCCGGCGCGCGCAATCTCGTCGACGTACGGCTTGAGGATCGCGTCGGGCAGCCGCCATTCGAGCAACTCCGGTTCCTTGAGCAGCTCGACTGATGGCTCGGCGGTAACTTCGGCGGCAAGCTCCGCATAGACAGGATGAACCAGCTCGGTCGGCGGCGGCGACGCGATCAACTCGGAGCGGAGCGTGAGGAAGTTCCCGACCTGGCCGCGTCGCGAGGCGGGAGTGATGCGCCATGCCTCGCACGCGATGAAGTCGGCAACGCGCCAGTCCGCATCGACCAGCTTGACCTGCGCGCGACGCTCGAGTTCGTCGCGCTCGGACTTCAGTTCGCGCCGCGTCAGCCCGGTGTTCTGCGCGCCGACCAGGCCGTCGTGCTCGGAAATCAGCGCCCACATCCGGAGCACGCCGCCCTGCACGCGCGGCTTGACGATCCACACGATGCGCGCGCCTTCGCCGTCGATCGGCGAGAGCATCCCAGCTGTTTCAGTGACGTCGGCATGTGGGGTACTTGCCGCTGGAGCGGTAGCGGCGGGCGCGTCGATACCGTGTTGCTTCAACTTGTACAGCGCGCGCCGCACTTCGCGCCGAATCGCGCCAGCCGCACCGGCTTCCATCT
The DNA here is from genome assembly GCA_049590495.1 of Binatus sp. (SeqCode). Taxonomy (GTDB): domain Bacteria; phylum Desulfobacterota; class Binatia; order Binatales; family Binataceae; genus Binatus. The sequence goes on along the minus strand of JBAWCX010000359.1, from coordinate 9,251 downwards.
CGACAAGCATCGCAGCAGCGCCGGCATCCGCAATCCCACCCAGCGCGCGCGCGATCGCGACGTCCGCGATGCCAGCCGTGCCCCTGAGCTCGCGAAGTTTCGCGATCGCATCGGCAGGCGCGACGGTAGGATCGAAGCCTGCCTCGGTCAGCTTCGCGTCGTCCGGATTCGTTTCGTGTGACTTACTCAAATGAATGCCTTACCGTCTCCTCTCCCTGGCACTGCATGTTCTTTGTGTCATTCTGAGCGCAGCGAGGAAACCCGGAGCGATGCGCGACACCGCACTGTTCTGAAACGATAGCATCCAGGCGTGTCTACGATAGCAGAGGTAGCGAACGCTAGTGCGGTGCCTTCGGGATTCTTCGCTACGCTCAGAATGACACGGAAAGAATGACAAACCTCGAAGCGAAGTTCCGGCTAATCGATCTGGCTAAGGCCGAGGCGCGCGCTACAGCGCTAGGATACGCGCGGCGCGCGACACTTAATCAGCGCGATACTTTCTTTCGCGTCGCGAACGGCAAGCTGAAACTGCGCGAGGAAAACGGCAGCGCCGTTCTCATCTACTACCATCGGAGCGAGGCCGGCCCGCTGATGCTGAGCGACTACGAGATCGTGCCGGTCGCCGATCCCGTGCGCACACTCCGAATCCTAGATAGCGCGATAGGCACGCTTGCCGTAGTCGAAAAAGTGCGAATCCTGATGATGCGTGACAACGTGCGCCTGCATCTCGACGTAGTCGCAAATCTCGGAAAGTTCGGCGAAATCGAAGCGGTGATAGCCGACGGCGATGATCCGGAGCGGAGCCGCGCCGCAGTGGACGAGATCCTCGCAGCGCTCGCAGTCAGCCAGTCCGATCTGATCGATGTGTCGTACTTCGAGATGCTCGCGGACCCGGCGCCGCGCGAGCACACCTAGAAAATTGATCCTGGCTGGACCCAGACTATGGAATTTCTCTGCCGCGAAGGTAAGGTGGCGCAATCAATGCGTCGATATATCGACGCGCGAGCCTATATGGCTTGTCGAATGGTCGGGCGACAACTGAATGCGCTCGCCGGAGGACCAACCTTATACGGCCTACGGCGGAGTTGTTGCGTCTGGCAATCAGCGCATCTCGTTCGTACAGCTTGGTCAAAGCCGCTTGGCGAAGGTCTTCGGTCATCTTGTGGGGGTCCGCGATCGACACTTCCATCTTAGTGGGGCGTACTTTTTCGCGGAGATGCCGCAGGATGAACAGCAGATCTTCCTTGCACGTCAGAGTTCCGAGCAGGGATGCGCGAGACAGTGCCTCCAGCTCCTGATTCGTCACGCCGAGGCTGCGGATGCTCTCGAGGTCGCGGCAGAACTCCCCGAAGACGCCGGTAGGTTCACCTTGAGTTAGAGATCCCGACACCTCTGACTTCTCATCTTCCCGAAATGACGCCACTTGTGTTGTCCTCCCCCAATCCGTATTAGCAACTGTTCGCATTTACCTTTGAGCGTTCTGGGTTTCGTTCCGCACGTCCCTTTCCATGCTAACAGTTATCTAATATTCACAAATTGTAGATACGGAGTCAAGCGCGGTATCTCCACGTAGCGTCATGTACCAGGTTAAAACTCAATAAGAATCAGAGGAAATTAGTACCGGGTGCAGGGGTCACCCCGGCCCAGGGAGGTGCGGAACCCACGGTGGGTTCCGCATTCAATAAAGTGATTTCCTCTTCACCAACCCCGCGCATCACGCCGGCGCTTCGACAGGAAGCTTCGGGTCCCGCTCGGGCGGCAGATTGTCGTACAGGTCGGCGCGCAGGTCTGACTTCAGCTTTGCGTACGCGGGATCCTTCCACAGATTGCGCCATTGCATCGGATCCTCGCGCAGATTGTAGAGCTCGCCTTCGGTGCCGTCGTAACGGATGTCGAAAATGGGGCCGCGCGGCGCAAGCATCGGTGGAATATTGGCCAGATCGAAGCCGACGTCGCGCGAAGATTTCTCGTACACGGTGAGCGTGTAGCCGTCGCGATAGATACTCCGCAGATGCATCCCGATTGCGGCGAACTGGCTGTCCCATTCGGTGATGACGCGCTCGCGGCCCGAGCCCGGCGCAGTCGGAAGCGGCTTGCCTTGCATCCATTCGGGCACGGGCACGCCCGCGATCTGGCAAAACGTCGGCGCGAGATCGACTTGCCCGACCGGTTCCGCGACTTCATTGTGCGCGACGTTGGCTGACGGTGCCGGGCGCCAGATCATCGGCAGGCGCATCAGCGCGTCGACGTGATACGGGCCCTTGTAGAGCAGGCCGAAGTCGCCTTGCAGCTCGCCGTGGTCGGTCGTGAAGAAAACGTCGGTGCGCGGCTCCCATCCGCGCTCGGCGATTCGCGCGAGCACGCGGCCGCATGCCTGGTCAATCAATTCGTTCTCGACGTGGGTCAGCGCGTTGACTTCGCGAATCTGATCCTCGGTAAGCTGGCATGGCACGAAGCTGCCGGGACCGCCCTCGAAGTTGCGGAAGCGGCCTTCGTACCAATCCAGCCAATGGCGCGGCTTGCCGGCGAGAATTTTCTCAATTTTCTCACGCGAGCCGGGATAGCCGGGCGGCAAATCGAGATCGCGCCAATTGATTCGCCGCGCCTCGTCCTGCGGCGGGTCCCACGGATGATGCGGGTCGGGGAAACTCATCCACACGAACCAGTTGTCCTCGGGATCGAGCGAGTCGAGGTACGCGATCGTGCGCGCCGCCACCCAGTCGGTGTGGTAATGCTCGCGCGGAACCGGATTGTACTTCACTTCGGGCGCACCGGTATCGCCGCCGGGCATCGCGCTCAGGATCGGCGCGAAGCCGGCAATCTCGTCGGGATGGTTCTTCTGCAGCCACAGCGAATAATGCCATCCGCCGACCGGCGTATGCATCGCGAGTTCCATCCGATCGAAGCCGCGATACGGGCCGGTCGAATCCTTGCGCGCCATCTGGTTCTCGAACCATCGCCCCTGCAAATCGAAAGCGGGCTCGAAATGCGCCTTGCCCAGCAGCGCGGTATGGTAACCGGCGTTCTCGTGCAGGTACGCGGCGACGCTCGGCGAATCGGGCGGGAGCGCGACGCCATTGGCGACGACGCCGTGAGTGCGCACGTACTGGCCGGTGATCATCGTGGATCGAGCCGGCATACAGACCACGTTCTGATTGTGCGCGCGGCGATAATTGACTCCGCTGGCGGCGAGCCGGTCGGCGACTGGAGTCTGCGCGATCGTGCCGCCGTTGCATCCGAGCGCGTCGTAGCGCTGCTGATCGGTGGTGATGAAAAGGATATTGCGTCCCATCGGCTTCGTCTCCCGTTCGGAAATTCTATTCTTTCATTTCGTAAGCAGCGCGCGGATGGCCGCGGCCATCACGCCGCGCGCCTCGGTTTCGGAAAGCCCCTGATGCCGGCGCATCTGCTCCCATGCGACCCACGAGGTCATCACGTCGAGCGCGGCGATCGTCGCGCGCTCATCATCGACGGCGAATTTCGAGAGCTCGGGCGCGAAAGCAGCAATCGCGGCGGCGCGCATCAGATCGCGCGCATGCTTCAAGCGCTTGGCCAGGGCGGGCCGAAACGGTTCCATCAGCACGGCGGCGCGGCGCACGGGCGACAAGGTCTCGAGCAAGCGGCCGCGCTGCGCCGAGAACTCCTCGATTCGGTGCGCGAGCGGCAGGGTAACAGCAATCGGGACAGTGAGCGGCTTGACGCGCTCGGCCTGGCGATCGGCGAGCTCGCTGTAGATCGCTTCGAGGTCGTCGAAGTGATGAAACACGAGCCGCAGCGAGACGCCGGCGCGTTCGGCGATTCGCGCGGCGGTGGGCCGCAGGTCGCCCTCGCCAAGAAGATCGAGCAGCGCATTGACCACGGCGTGGCGCGTGCGAGCCGAGCGGGCAAGGCGCCCGTCGAGTCGAGCAAGTTGCGGCATCAGGCAGGGAAAGTTATTACATTCATAATGCAATTACAATCTTTTCCAGTGCGGGGATTGGGCGGGGTATGGACGATTTCTACCGTTAGTTGTGGTTCAGTGACGGAGACCACACCAAGGGTAGTTTCGTTCCGTCAAATTCTATTTTCGGGAATGGACGGGCTCGTGACGAGTCGTGGCTGCGGCGATCATCCTGCGTGTTGACCATAGCGGATCACATAGCACGCAAAGGGCGGCGCGGGCAGGCTGAACTAGTTCATCCCTGAACTTTCATGCCCTGGCGGGATCGATCAGATCGAGCAGGTTCAGCGTGATGCGGAGCGTCAGGCCCCAGATGGTCTGGCCGCCGTAGAGTATCGCCGGAAATTTCGACGAGCGACTGGCCGGGCCGTCGCTCTTCCATTCGTAGTCGCCGCGAAACTTCGGATCGCGCAGCGCGGTCAGAGGCACGTCGAAGATTTGCGCGACCTCGGAGAGTTGTGGCTTCAGAGGAGCGTCAGATGGGATGACGCCGACGAATGGCGCGACGACAATTCCGCTGGTCGTCGTTTGCATGGTGGGGAAGGCGCCGATCACCTCGACGATTGACGGATGGATGCCGACTTCTTCGTGCGCCTCGCGCAGAGCGGCGTCGAGCAGAGTCGCGTCCGCGGGATCGACGCGTCCGCCGGGAAACGCGACCTGCCCGCGATGACTCGCTACGTGGTCGGAGCGGCGGATATAGACGATGTGAAGCTCGCCGGCGCGCTCGAAGATCGGTATCAGGACTGCGGCTGCGTTCGACTTGTTGGCCAGCGCCTCGCGCGGGGCGGGAGTGACAGTCGAGAGGCGGCTCCTGATGAGCTCGATCTGATTGGCGAAGGCGGAGGGCGTGGCGGTCATCGCTACAGATAATCGTGCGCGATGCCCAGGTTGCAAGCGCGCGGCCGGTTTTCAATGCTGCCCGTGCATCGGCTAACCTCAAGTCCGGCGCTTGGCACCGAAGCGACTTCATCACATGCGATATTTGATTGGCAGGTACCATGAAATTGCGCTCAAGGGGCGTAATCAGTGGCGATTCGTTGACCAGGTCAAGCAGAATCTGCGCGATATTTTCGGCGACTACCGGCTGGGCGGTATGCGCAGCGTTGGGCCGCGGCTGTTGGTGCAAATTCCCGACGAGCTTAGCGATGAAATCGCGGCGGAGCGGGCTGAGCTGATTTTCGGGTTGCAGAACTTTTCGCTCAGCTATTCGACGCCGCGCGATATCGAATCGATCGCGCGCGAAGCGATCAGGCGCGCGACCGGGAGCAAGGCGCGGACTTTTGCGGTGCGGACCCGGCGCGAGGACAAGCGGTTCGAGATGACTTCGGTGGAGATCGATCGGGCGGTTGGCGGCGAAGTGCAGGACGCGCTCGGCTTCGAAGTGGATCTCAGCGCGCCCGAGCTGACGATATCGATCGAGATCATGAACGACGCAGCGTATGTGTCGGCCGGCAAGATGCCGGGTGCGGGCGGACTGCCAGTAGGTGTCACAGGCCGCGGGATGGCGCTGCTGTCGGGCGGGATCGACTCGCCGGTCGCGGCGTATCGCATGATGAGGCGCGGGCTCAGGCTGGACTTCGTGCATTTTCACGCGCATCCGATCGTTTCGTCGGCGAGCAAGGAGAAGGCGGCCGAGCTTGCGGCTCATCTGACGCGATGGCAGGTGCGCTCGACGCTGATGCTGGTGCCGTTTGGAAATTTGCAGCGCGAGATCGTGGCGAACACTCTGCGTCCGCTGCGCGTGGTGCTGTATCGGCGCTTTATGCTGCGAATCGCGAGCGCGCTCGCGGAGCGTTCCGATGCGACGGTGCTGGTAACGGGCGAGAGCCTGGGGCAGGTCGCGTCGCAGACGCTGGAGAACATGGCGGTGATCGAGAAGGCGGCGTCGTTCCCGGTCATGCGGCCGCTGGTCGGGATGGACAAGAACGAGATCATCGAGCAGGCGCGGCGGCTGCGGACGTTCGAGACGTCGATAATCCCCGACCAGGATTGCTGCACGCTGTTTGTGCCGGCGCATCCGGAGACGCGCGCGCGAATCGAGGAAGTCGAGGCAGCGGAATCGCGATTCGATATCCCGCGAATGATCGACGAGGCGTTGCGGGATACTGAAGTCGTGAGGTTTTGGTTTCCGCCGCGAGCGGAAAAAGCCGCCAGGGCCAGCAGTTCTCTAGCTTAACCGAGCGCCGTAGTCTCCATAGAAAGAACAATCGCCTGCGCGGCGGGCGGCAGGGGTGACCCCTGCACCCAGTGTGAAGCGCAAAGTTGCGGGCGGCGCGCGCGAAACCTAACCCCTAGCCCCTTCCCTCACCCCAGGCGCGGAGGCCGTTCCCTCTCCCGCGGAGCGGGCGAGGGTAATTTGGTACTGCAGCCAGACATAGAGGGGAAGGGGAATTACCGGTCGTAGGAATTCTGCTGTCCTATCCCCCTCACCCCCTTTCCAGAATGGAAAGGGGGAACAGAACCCGTTCCCATCAGAGCGCCATTATCGCGGTATTGATTGTCAGGGTGACTAGCGTGATTGGGACGCCTACGCGCAGGTAGTCGACGAAGGTTACGTTTATTTTCCGGAGACGGGCCTGCTCGATCACTATCAAGTTGGCGATCGAGCCGACCACCGTAAGATTTCCCGCGTAGGTGCTTGCGCTCGCGATCAACATCGCAACCGTGCGGCTGCCGCCGAGCATCGGATAGAGCGGACGGAACAGCAGCACGGCGGGAACGTTGCTCACCAGGTTGGAAAGAGCCGCGACGACGACGGTCAGCGTCACAGGATGCGTCAGCCGCTGAACGCCGACCAGGCGGACCACGTCGGTCTGGAAGCCGGTGGTTTCGAAGCCGGCCACTACGATGAACAGACCGGTGAACATCGCGAGCATCGTCCAGTCGATCAAGCGGTACACGCGGGCGGGCTTGATCCGCCGCGTGAACAGCAGGATCACGCCGGCGCTCATCGCGACCAGATGGGTTGGGTAGCCCGCGACGAACATCGCCAGCGCGCCGAGCGCGACGATCGACGATTTGATCATCAAGGGGCGGTTGATACGAATCGGGCGCTGGCCGGTGATGTCGCCAGGCGACGTCGCGCCGAGCGATCGGCGGTAGAGCGTCGCGATCACGATAAAATCGACGACGAGACCGATGATGGCGGCGGGCGCGAGGTGTATCGCGAAGCTCGAGTAGCCGAGATGCGCGAAGCCGGCGACGATCATATTTTGCGGATTGCCGGTGATGGTCGCGGCGCTGCCGATGTTGCTGGCGGTCGCGAGCCCCAGCAGAAGCGGGATCGGATCGACGCCCGCAATCTCGGCCGCGTCGATTATCAGGGGCGTCAGCGCGAGGCATACGACGTCGTTTATGAAAAACGCGGCGAGCAGGCCGGATGCGGCTATGGTCATCGCGAGCATGCCCAAGCCCGACCGCGCCCGGCTGAGGAGCGCGCACGCGAAATACGAAAACGCTCCCGACAGGCGCAGGTTCGCGACGACGATCATCATGCCGAGCAGCAGCGCAATGGTGTGGAAGTCGATGGCGCGCGCGGCCGCCGCCTCGCTGAGCGAGCCAGTCACGACCATCGCGACTGCGCCCGCCATCGCGGCGCCGGTGCGATCGATGCGCACCCACGGAACCTTGCCGAGCGCGATCACCGCGTAGGTCAGCGCGAATATGATGAGTGTCAGAGTGTGGCTCGGGAGCATCGCAGGCTCGGCAATGATTGTAGGCGCAGCATCGGCATCAGAGGTATAGTCCGGGAGAATCGATATGGAAATTCCACTCAAGGTTGCCGAGATCGACCACGTCGTGCTGCGATGCCGCGATCAGAATCGCGCACTCGACTTCTACACGCGCATCCTGGGCCTTAGCGAGGAGCGGCGTATTGCGCAGATTGGACTGATCCAGTTGCGCGCGGGTCGCAGCATGATCGATTTGGTGCCGGCCGGCGGTCCACGCGTCGAGACGGGTCTCAACGTCGACCACGTATGTATCGGAGTGGAAGCTCGCGACTTGAACGCGGTCGTGGACTATCTTCGCGGACAGTCGGTTGAAGTAATCGGCGAGCCGGCGATGCGTTACGGCGCGCACGGCACGGGTCTTTCTATCTACGTGAAGGATCCCGAAGGCAACGTCGTTGAGCTCAAGCAAATGCCGGCCGCGTGAGCGTCGGGGGCCGCGGCGGGTCGCATAGCACGCCTTTTTTCTGATAAGCAGGACTGTCTCCTTTCGGCATATCAGCCAAGCTGGTTGCCCTTGAGCCGACTTGTTTTTGGTGGAAGCGACATTTAAATCTATCCGTTTGCGGCTCGTGCGAAGAGGGAAATCTCGACGATGACTATAAAAAGAATTCAAGCCAAGGGCGCGATGCTTGCGGCTGTGGCGGTTTGCGTGTTTCAGGTGTTTCTCGTGGCGGGATGCCAGGGTCATTCGCCTCAACACGCGGCTGACACTTATCTAAGCAACCTTAAATTTTACAATTATCCGGCGGCCTACCAGGCGCTGTCGCATCAGGATCAGGTCGATCGCACGATGGATCAGTTCCTGACCGAAATTCCGATGGCCCCGGACGTAAGCAAGGACTGGTTCAAAGGTATCCTGCGCGCCTATGACTACAAGGTTGGCGACGCGAAGATCGACGGCGATAAGGCGATAGTCACCGTCAGCGTAACGCAGCCCGATCTCGCGCTCTGGGAGCGGACGGTCGATGCCGGACTCAGCGGAGAGGAGACGCCAGACTCGATCGCGCAAAAAAACTTGACCGACAAGACCTACCCCAAGGTGACCTACGACGATAACATCGTGATGGTGCAACAGGGCGGCGAATGGCGGCTCCGCGTCGATTTTCCGGCGCGGGAAAATATCATCAAGGAGCACAAGGACGCGGTCGATCTGTATCATCAGCACGAGTACGACAAGGCAATCGCCGCGTATCAGAAAATAATTGACGAGCTGGACAAGCAGCAGACTACAGGCAGCGCGGGCCTCAAGTTCCAATACGGACGCGAGTTGGCGGATATACAGAACGCGCAGAAGCAGCAGTCCGACGCGCAGGCGTACATTCCGAAAATCGTGCTGAGTGACGTGGACATGAAGATGTCGGCGTCGCGGGTGCCGGGAATTTTCGGCAAGATGACGAACAGCGGCGACAAGGCAATCGACGAGGTGCAATTCACGGTCACCTACGCCGAAGGCAAGGGGAAAGCCAAGAAGCAGGTTTTCGCCGAGGTGCACACGCCGATCGCGACGCCGCTGCAGTTCATGAATTTCGGGCGTGCGGTAAAGCCGTTCGTGCCGGGCGAGACGCGCGACTTCGGAT
>JBAWCX010000358.1:0-1758 GCA_049590495.1 Binatus sp. (SeqCode) | reverse complement strand
ACGCAGGATTGCCTTTGGACGCCACGATCGAGGCGTTCAGGATGATCGATCCGCCGTCGCGAATCAGAGGCAGAGCTTTCTGCACGGTGAACAACAGTCCTTTTACGTTGATGTCGAAGATCCGATCGAACTGCTCTTCCGTGATTTCTCCCACCGGCGCGAGTTCCGCGACGCCGGCATTCGCGAACACAATATCGAGCTTGCCCTTGTCTCGCTTGATCTGTGCGAACAGGCGATCGAGGTCTGCGAGCTTGGCCACGTCCCCTTGAATGCCGGTGACGTTGCCGCCGATATCTTTCTCCGCCGCGTCGAGTTCTGCTGGCCGGCGTCCCGTGATGAACACATGCGCGCCTTCCGCAACGAATCGCTTCGCTGTCGCCAGGCCGATGCCGCTATTGCCGCCGGTGACAAGTGCCACCTTGCCTTCGAGTTTTCCACTCATTGTGATTTCTCCTTATTTGCTCGTGTCGAACGGAATACGTCTGGTAAAGCCGCTCACGCGGTTTCGGGCGGCCAGAACACCAGCGCGCGCACCTCGATGCTCTCGCGCGGCGGCGCGTTGGGCGGGCTACTCGGATCGTCGAACGAAGTGTGCGCGGTAAAACGCGCGCGCCCGTCGTCCTTGGAGTCATAGCACTTCAGTAAGATCGCTTCATTGCGTTCCATGTGCGGAAAGTAGTACCAGCGATGTTTCGGGTTGTAGAGGAAGCCGAGGATTTCGCCGGTCCTGTCTCGATAGAGCAGGTCGGTCGGCACGATATCTTCGGCACCCAAGCTGCGCGCGTCGCAGAGCGCAAGTGGCGAGCTTTCGATCGGGCCGCGAATCCCCCGCCAGACGTTGATTTCGGCGAAGCGATTGCGCAGCAGCCGGTCCGCTTCTTCCGGCAGATGGTCGCGGACGCGGCGCGGCGCGGATTTGAGGCTGTAGTCGTTGTGGACGATCGTGGCAGGAGGGCGCGCGCCCTTTTCTCCGCTTGCCGCGAGCACCGGGTTGCGCACGATGTGATCGAAAACCACCACGCGCTCGGCGCCGGTTTCCCGCTTTATCAAGCGCTCGACTTCGGGGTAGTAGACCGACTTGACCTCTTCTGGATCGTAAAAATCCTTTACCGCGGTTTCGTGTGTCGTGAGCACGAAACCGTTGCTGTCGAGCGAGAGTTCATCCAGCACCTCGCGGCCGTTGCGAATAACGACGCTTTGCTGGATGTATTTTCCGGACCGGCGGGGAGTACCAGCCGGTGGCTCGTATGCATAGTTGACGGGCTTCGGTGTCGCCTCGGCCAGGTAAGTCAGCCCTGCGTAGATGACGTTGACTCCTGCATAGACTTGCTCCTGGATGCTCGTTTCCATTCCTAAAACATCCTCCATTGGCAGGCTACTGCCGCGCTCGTTGAAATCTCGACGAAGCGAAGGAAGTCCCCGATATCGTCGATTGCTTCCATAAGCTGAATATCCGCATTTGACTCGCAAATCGCGACAACTTTGGCCGTTCGCGAATCGCTTGTCGCCGCTATTTCAACGAAGTTGTTCATTTCTCCGCCGTTAGCGCTTGTATATACAAGACTCGGACCAAAAAAATTGAGGCGAAGCCGCAAGCAGGCGGTGCCGATCAATCGTCGTCGCGATCCTTTGGCCGCATGGTCCAATCCGCGACGACGATTGCCGCAATGCAGAATATTGCGAGCAGCAACAACAAGCTGATTTCGTCGTTCATAAAGCCATCCTCGTTCGTCGACAGCGTTCAACGCTCCGCTTCCC
>JBAWCX010000357.1:0-13260 GCA_049590495.1 Binatus sp. (SeqCode) | reverse complement strand
CCGCCACTCGGGTAGGAGGCGGAAGGGCAGGAAGTGGGAAATCTGGTCACACTCGCGGCGGTCAAAACCTATCTGCAAATAGGTTTCGCGACCGATGATGCGCTGCTGAACGACCTGATCGCAGGCTACAGCGCGGCAGTCGAAAAATACTGCACGCGTTCGATCAGCGGCGTGATCGCGCAGACCGATATCATGGACGGCGGCTATAAAGAGTTCGTGCTCAAGCGCCGCCCGGTGGTCAGTCTCACCGCAGTCACCGATCGGATCGATAGCTCAGTCGTCGACCCTTCACTCTACGACCTCGATCCTGACGCGGGGATGGTGCTGGCCGGTACGCCGGCCTACGACGCGACCGTTGGCGTGCTTGATTTATCCGCATTCTCGCGCAGTCAGCCCGACGGTGAGCCGGTATGGGGATTCGGACGCCGGCGATGGCAACTCGACTACACGCATGGCTATGCGACCGTTCCTAATGATGTGCAGCTGGCGGTGAAGATTCTGGTCGCGGGCCGCTACAACCGGCGCGACGATCTCTCGTCGGAGACAGTCGGCGATTACAACTACCACGCTGACACTGGCGATAGCTCCAGCTGGACGCCCCAGGTCGAGCAGCTGCTCGCGAACTACAAGGAGGACGCGATCTCGTGAACAAAGTACTTTTCGTTTTGCTGGCGACGCTTATTGTGCCGCTCTCGGGCTGCGCGGAAGTCGGCGTGGGCTATAGCTGTCAGAAGCCCATGAAGGAATCGCAGTCGAATGTTCCGCAAGGCTTCGAGTGCGGATGGAACTACGGCGCGGGCGCAGGCCTGGGGATCGTCATCTGAAGAAATGATCGGCGGCACTTTCAACGAGTGGTTTCAGCTGGCGCATAAGGTGCGCACGGCTGACGGACAGGGCGGCTCGACGTTCACCTACCTAAACTACGCGAGCGAGCACGGCCGCATGAGTCATCTCGGGAAAGGATCGTCGAAGTCGAGCGAGCCGAATATCGGCGAGCAGCTCGAGGAATGGGTCTCGCATTTGTTTTTCTGCCGCGCAGGAGTAGCGATTGCGCGCGGCGATCAGATCACGGATGAGGGCGGCACCAACTATCTCGTACTCGCGATTCGCAAACCGAGTGCGAGACCTATCCGGCATATCGAAGCCGAATGCCGCGAAGTGGAAGCGGGGAATTGAAAATGAAATTGAAGACGCAGAGCGACGCCCATCTCCGACGATTGTTCGAAATAGAGGCCTTAAAAAGCCGCCTCGCGGCGATCGAAGAAGCGATTCGGATTCTGACCGCGGTAAAATAAATGCCGATTCTCGAATGGAACGCGGGCCGCTTCGAAAAGCTGATGGCCGACAAGGTCGAAGCGGGGATGACCAAGGCGGTCATCTACGTTGATGGCGTGGCCAAGCAGATGGTCAGTCGCGGCAACGTTCATGGCGATAACCCGTCGTTGCCAGGCGAGCCGTGGAAGACTGTGAGCGGCGTCGCCAAGACGAATATCTCGCACGCAGTCGTGCGCAACGCGGATACGATCATCGGCTATGTGGGAGAGCGAGAGAATGTCGTGTATGTGCGACGCCTCGAGCTCGGCTTCGTCGGGACAGATTCACTCGGCCGCACTTACGACCAGGCGCCGCGCCCCGTGTTCAGGCCCGCGCTGCTTCGCAGTCGTGACAAAATCGTCGAGCTGATCGCGAAGGGATAGCCGATGAACGCGCTCACCACTTCAATCTTCAACGCTCTCTCAGCCGACTCAACGCTGGCCGGCTTGCTTTCGACATACGAGGGACAGCCCGCGATCATCTCGGCCGATCCTGTGCCGAACGATGTGCAGCGGCCGTACGTGGTGATCGACGGCGCGATGCATGACGAGCCGTGGGACGGCAAGGTCGAGGAGGTGCACGGGCGCGAGATTCATCTGGACCTCCGGATGTACACGGACGCGAGCGGCAGCTCGCAGGTGATCGATTCGATAGCGGAGCGCGTGCGCGCATTGCTGCATCTGATTCCGCTGAACGTGACTGGCTATACGACAATTATCGCGCGGTGCATCGCCGGGCCTCTCAAGGTGCCGACAGCGCCGCAAATCATGGGGCGCATGCTCACTTTCCAATGGACGCTCGGATGACGAGGAGGAATCTCGATGGTACTGACTCTTAAAACTGTTAGCGAAACCGGCATGGCCTTAGCGGCGAACGAGGCCGCATGCTCAGTCGGTCGAGACTCGGTTGTTAACGATGGCAACACTTTGCTGGTGGTGAAGAACGGCGACAGCGGGCCGCACACCGTCACTATCACTCCCGCCAAGACGACCACGCAGGCGGACGGCCTGGGCACGCTTACCAAAGCAAATGTCGCAGTGGTGGTCGCGGCTGGCGACGTCGCGGTGATCGGCCCCTTCCCAGCGGCGATGTACAACGACGCCACCGGCAAAATCGCAATCACCTACGATGCTGTGACCTCGATGGAGATCATGGCGGTCCGCGTCGCCAAGGTCTGACCAGCGCAGGCGCAAAAACTGGAAGTCAGGAGGAACTAAATGGATACCCGAAATGGCAGCGCGATTCTGGTGCTGGTGCAGACCGCGAGTGGACCCAACGTCTACACGTCTGTCGCCAGCCAGATGGGCGCAAAGTTTTCGCGCAAGGGCAAGACGATCGACGTCTCGGACAAATCGATCGTCGATAATCAGTACCTGCCCGGCGACCGCGACAGCACGATCACGCTCGACAGCATCTACGTGCCGACCGACGCGGGAGTGCAGGCGCTGAAGGCTTCATTCGACACCGGTGCCACGCTGATCGTCGAGCGCCAGGAGAACGGCGTCGTGACGGAATATGCGACGTGCTTCGTGTCGTCGATCGATGAGGATTTCCAGCGCTCGTCGGCGTCGAAATACAACTGCGTGCTGCAGCGCACGGGCGCGTGGACTCCGGGCGCCGCACCGTAAGCGGCCAGCTAGCTCTTACTGATTGAGTAATACCCTCGCCGGTATATCACCGGCGAGGGAAGTTGCGATGTTGCGGAGGCGGATGCGATGGCGAATCAGGAACGGACCTTTGAAGCGGGCGCCGAGACCTACGAGATCAGGTTCACTCAGAACGCACTTTACAAACTGGAAGAAAAGCTCGGCACTCCACTGATGCTGATCGGGCAGCTGAAGGTTGGCCCTGTAATTCTTCAGACGATGCTCTGGGCTGGCCTCGAGGGCGCGCGGCTGAAGCATAAGCCGCCTCTAAGGAAGGCATTCACGATCGAGGAAGCCGGAGACATTATCGACGAGCTGGGCGGTCTGCCTGAGGCGACACCAATTGTGCTGGAGGCCTGGCAGAACGCGCTCGTGAAAGTGAAGGCGCTCGATCGAACTGAGGGCGGCGGCGACGCGCCCGCAAACCCTACGATGGACTGACCCTCGATGAGCGATGGGATGGATTGCTCGCACATGCGCTCGAAATCGGGATCTCAGTCGAGGTGTTCTGGAGCACGACACCGCGCGAGCTGCAGATGCATGCGCAGGCCTATTTCAAGCGGACCCATCGAGAGGCGCTCTTCCTCGCGTGGCACGTCGCCGCGCTTTCGCGCACGCAGAGATTGCCTTCGCTCGAAAGTCTGCTGCTCGATCCACCGACCGAAGACGAATTGCGCATCGAGCGCGAGGAAGCCGAACGGATGCATCGCCAGATAGTCGCCACCCACGAACGCGCGCGCGCGCAGGCTCAAGCCGATGGCTGATGAATCTTTAGGCTCCGCGTCAGTCGAGATAGTTGCGAACCTTGGCGCGCTGGCGCCGGCACTCGATCGCGCGCGGCAGATCGTCGCGACCTCGATGTCCGACATCCAGCAAACGGTCGAAACCGCGAGCAACGCCATCTTCACGGCGCTGGAAAGTTACGGCGTCCTGAAGCTGGCGCAGTGGGGTAGCGAACTCTTTGATGTCGGGCGCAGCGCAGTCGAGACAGGCGCGCGGATGCAAGAGACGGCTACCGCAGTCGGGCTGACGGCCGAGCAATATCAGGTGTTCAGCTTCGCGGCGCGGCAGGCGGGCGTCGATCAGGAAAAGTTCAGCCAGGCGATGATCTTCTTTTCTCGTAACCTTGGGTTGATCTCACAGGGTTCGACCACGCCGGCCACGAAAGCATTTGCGGACCTCGGCGCGACTATCAAGACCAATGCTGACGGCACAGTGAACTATGGCGCGACGCTGACCGAGTTCTTGACCAAGCTCGGGAGGGTCAGCGATTCGACGCGCGCGACCGCCGACGCGATGGAAGCCTTCGGACGCAGCGGCGGCCGGATGGTGCTTGTAGCGAAGGAAATCGCGGATGACGGCTTCGACAACATCTCGCAGAAAGCACGCGCGATGGGTCTCGTGCTCAGCAATGAAACGGTCGCGCAATCGAAGGAGCTTGAGGACCAGTTCAAGACGCTGAGCACTGTTGTCGAGAATGACGTGATTCGCGGCATGGTCGCGCTGGCGCCAGAGATTCAGCAGGTCATCGACAAGGTGATTACCCTGTCGGATACAGTCTCGCGGTTCATCTCACTTGCGCCGAATTTAGACAGCCTGACGAAAGAGCAGATCGCACTTTATGAGTCGGGGCTCGCTCCGGCTCTCGAAGAGGCGACCGCGAAACTGCAGGACCTTCAGACTCAGCAGCAGCGCTATTCGCAGCAGGGGATCGCACCGCCTCGCGGCCTGACTGACGACCTGCAGAAGCAGCTCGACCTGGTGCAGGAACTCGGCTCCAAGATGACGGCCGCACAGCAGGCGATGCAGCGCATTCTCCATCCTGACACCGGCGCTGGCTTGGGCAGCAAGCCCGTCACGACCGGAACTGATGATGGCACTGATGCCGCGCAGGAAAAGCTGCAGCAGCAATTCGACAAGACGACTGAATCTCTCGCGAGTCAGACTGCGGGTTACGTGCGGCTGGCCGATGCGATGGGTCTTGGCGTCAATGCGATGCGCGAGGCTGAAACCGCGAACGCGATTCAGAACGAGCTGGATAAGTTCAGCGGTCGGCTCACCGCGCAGCAGGTCCAGCAAATTTACAACGAAATGACTGCGCGCCAGGAAGAGAAGTTCGCACTCGACGACGAAAAGAAAGCGCTGGATGAGGCGACTCAGAGTCAGCAGAAGCAGAACGAGGAAGTCGAGACCTTCCTGAAGAGCATCGAGGACGCGCATACACCGGTCGAGAAATTCAACGAGGACCTGGACAAGCTCAATGTGCTTCTCGCCTCGGGCGATATCAGCTGGGAGGAATACAGCGACGACGTCTCCCGCGCCTACGACCAGATTTTCAACGTCGATAAGCAGTCACAAAAGACCGCAGATACGATGGCAGATGAAGTCAGCAGTGCGGTCGCGCGCGGCGCCAGCAGCTTTTTGAATCTCGCGAGCTCGTCGCAGAAAGGCGTCAGCACGATGCAGCAACTCGGCAAAGCTGGGGAAGGCCTGGCGCAGGACCTGCTCAAGGTAATCGAGCAACTGTTCGTTTTGAATCCTCTTATCAACGCGCTCAAGTCCGCGTTGGGGTCGAATGCCGCGCCGCTTCCGACCGGATGGGGCGGCGGGGGCGACGGCGCAGGTAGCGGCGGTAGCGCCGCTGCCGAGGCTGCCCAACCTGCTGAGACCGGTGCTGACCAGACCGCGCAATCTGGCGGCTACGGGAGCGATTCGAGCGGCGCCAGCATTCCCGGCATCGGCAGTATCTTTTCCGGTGCGGAAAAATATCTCACCAACGTGTTCAACGATCCGCAGGGCATCCTGCACGGTCTCTTCGGTTCAAACGCTGACACTATCGACAACTTTTTCGCGAACTCCTTGAGCGGGGCAGAAAGTTTCGCTGGCGCCGCTGCATCGGGAATCGGGAATGCGGCCTCAGGTGTCGGCAGCTTTTTTGAAACGCTCTTCGGATTCGCCAAGGGCGGCTCGTTCGATGTGGGCGGAGGCGGCGGTGTGGACTCGCAGCTCGTCGCGTTCAAAGCGACCCCTGGTGAGCACGTTAGCGTCGGGCAGGATAAGGGGCCTTCGGCGGCCGCGCAGCAGCCGATGAACGTGTTCATCAGCAATAACCATCCGGGGGCGCAGGTCTCGGCCGAACCGCATCCGAACGGCCGCGACATGATCGTGCAGATAGATGAGGCCGTCGCCAACCAGGTGCGCCAGGGCGGCGCGACGTGGCGCGCGATGCGCGACAGCGCGGGCCTGAGCCGAGTGCCGATTCAGAGGTAGCAATGGAAAAAGTGATAGCCGGTAAAAGCGACAACGACGCGATCTTCATGGTTGCAGTCGCGCAGGAGGACCAAGAGTTCACGACCTACCACGCACAGTGGCTGAACCGCAAAGAGCTATTCGCCCTCGTCGCCCATCTCAAGCACCGGCTGGGGGAATAAGATGGGATATCCAGCGTGGCCCGGAGGACTGCCGCAAAACCAATTCATAGCCGTTGCAGATGAGCGGCAGAAGGGCGCTTTGCGCACTGCGATGGATGCGGGGCCAGCGAAGATGCGCCGGCGATTCAGCGCGGTCGTGCGCGCGATCACGTGTCCTATCGAGATGACGGGGACTCAGAAGGGAACCTTCGACACGTTCTTTAATACGACGCTGGCTGAAGGCGCGCTACCCTTCACGTGGTCCGACCCCGCGACGGACGCGACGCAGAACTATCGCTTCACCGCGCCGCCAAAGTTCACGCTCGACGTCGGGGGCGCGCCAGGAGCGCGGCTGTGGAAGGCGAGCATGGCGCTGGAGATTCTTCCTTGAGCACCATCCACTATTGCATCCACTGCCGGCGTTGTGTGCGGTTGGTCGACGGCAAATGGAAGCATTCGAGCAAGTGGGCAGAGAAAGAGTGCAAGACGCCTGAGCCTGGAACGCGCGAGAGGGAGCGCGAATAGATGCGCACCCTCAGCAGCGCCGATATCCAGGCGATGAACGCCCAGGAGACAGGTGACTCCTATCACTGCCTGATCACGATTTCGCATCCGAACCTGCCGGCGCCGATCGCGCTGACGAGCGATGCGGTTCCGATGGTTAGTAACGGCATGACATTTACGCCGTTCCCTTTTCTGTTTCAGATCCCCGACGATCGCAGTGACCAGCTGCCGATCGCCAAGCTGCAAATCGACAATACTGAGCTCGCAATCCTGAGGGCGATTCGATCGGTCGGGAACGCGTACCCGATAGTGCTGATGCAGATCGTGCTCGGCTCGGACCCGGACACAATCGAAGCTGAATGGACTATGACGATGCGCAACGTCGTGTGGGATATGAACCAAATTACGATGGACCTGCGCTTCGACCAGATTCTTGACGAGCCTTTCCCCGGTGACCTGGTGACGCCATCGACGCTTCCCGGCGTCTTCCTGATGGAGCAGTGATGAATGAGGCATTCAACATATGGCTGGAACGCATCGCGATGATTCGCATCAGGCGCACACTGTTGTTCTGCAACGGCAACCGCGCGCGCGCAGCCAGGATGCTCGGGATGAGGCGTGAGACGCTTTGGCGATATCTCTCGCGCGCCGATGCGCGCGAATTGGCAGCGATACCATCGGAGTGGCCGAAACCCTTTCCGCTGAAAAGCCAAGAAGCTGCGGAGTCACGATGACTCCCGCGTGGGTGAATGATTACGTCGGTCTTCCGTTCCGGTCTCTCGGCCGCGACCGTGCCGGTGTCGATTGCTGGGGGTTGGTGTGCCTCGTCTATCGAGAGCAATTCGGCCGGGAGATTCCCGCCTACTCCGAAAGCTATGCGAGCGCGTACGACCGCGCGGAAATAGACGCGCTTATTCGCGGCGCGACCGCGACTCCGGATTGGCAGCGCGTCGAACGCGGAAAAGAAGCGCTGGGCGACTTGGTGCTGATTCGATGCGGCGGCCGTCCGACGCATGTTGGAATCGTAGTCGATCCACGAGAAAAGAAATTCCTTCATTCGCAGGGAGAGCCGCCGTCATTCGCCGGGCAAATGAGAAGCGCCACTCCGTCGTGCACCGACAGATGGGACGAGCTGACCTGGCGAAATCGTATTTTGGGGTTCTATCGCTATGCAGGCTGCTAACTGGCGCGATCGCGACCGCTTCTGGAACTTCCTGCGCCGGCGCAAGCGGCCGCAGATGAAGCGCACCGTGCGCGCGATCGCGGTGCCGTCGCCAATCTCGGACCAGCGAATCGAGCTTGACCTTCCGCTCGGCGGTTCGGTCGCCGAGGTTATCAAGGCGATGGGCCTCCCCCCTGCTGTTGAAGCGCGTGTGTTCGTGAACGAGCGGCTGATCGCGCGCGGCGAGCGTGAGAGAGTCTTTCCGCAAGTCGGCGATGTGGTGACTATCCGCGTAACGCCGGGCGATCCGATCACCATCTCCGCACTAATTGCGATTGGCGTCAGCGCCTCGACAGCTGCGGTTGTTGCGCCTGTAATCACGGCCGTCGTCATCGGGATTGCCACCAGCCTGCTCGGCAAGCTCGTCACGATGCTCGTAGCTCCCTCGAGCACGGCTCCCAAAGTCACGGCGACGCCCAAGACGTTTTCAGTTTCAGGCGACACGAACGTAGCTGCGCCGTTTTCGGTGATTCCGAAAATCTTCGGCACGCGCCTGGTCTCGCCGCAGTATGCTGCCACGCCGTATATCGAGATCGTCGGTGGTGACCAGTACCTGCGGATGCTGTTCGTGCTTGGCTATGGGCCGCTCGACATCACGGCGATCAGAATCAAGGACACGCCGATCGAGAGCTTCAGCGATGTTGAGTTCGAGATACGCGCGGGCTTTCCCGACGACTCACCGCCGCGGCTGTATCCCGGCTCTGTTGCCGAAGAGGATTTCACGTCGGTGCTTTGCACGAATCGCGTGAACCTGTCGCCGCTACTGACCGGATGGGTGCAACACACCAGTGGCACGCTGGCGGACGAGCTCAACGTCGTCGTGCAGTTCCTCAACGGCTACAACGCGACCAGCGCGGCGGATGGCAGCACGGTCTGGATTGGCTGCACAATGCAAATCCGCTGGGCGCCGACAGGCACGACGGCATGGACTCAAGAGCCGGATATCGGGCTGACCTCCCATGGCAAGAATCACACACGGCGCGGCTACACATGGAAGGTGCCGCGCGGCCAGTACGACGTGCAGGTGCAGCTGATCCGCTTTCACAACGACACGGACCAGTGGGGTCAGATTATCTACCAGGCGGAATGCACCTGGACGTCGCTCTCGACGCTGCGTGCGCAGGCTCCTTTCGCGATGAACGGCCTCGCGATGATTGGCATGCGCATCCGCGCGACACGCCAGCTCAATGGCGTGGTGAGCGACCTGAACTGCATCGCGAAGTCGATTCTGATCGACTACGACGAGATGGCGGACGGCGATCAGTGGCGCAACTACCCCGGAGACTGGTTCGATTTCGGCGATGGTGCGCCTAGCGCGCCAGTCTATGTCACGGACCGCCTGCAATCCGGGGGAACCCATCCGCCTGCTGCACCAATTCTGTTCTCAGATGACCTGCAAACCTTTACGGAGCAGACGGCGGCGGGAGCCCTGCTCCAAAGTGTGGGCGTAACCCTTTCTGGAGGGGACCTTTATTACGATGGGACTACAGTCATCGCAACCTCGTTCACCAACCCCGCAGTCATCTTCGTATGGACCCTGAGTGGGGGTTGGCAAGCCCCACTCGTTCTAACGGACACCAGCAGCTATCTGGGCTACAACGGTTTTTCGGCCCAACCGGAATCCGGTTCCACAGCAATCGACTTCGACGGGACGGCATACGTCGTTGGCGGCACTGACCTGAACGGAGACACCGCGGTCTGGGTTGCGACTAATCCGGCCAGCGGTCCTTGGAACAAGGTCCTCCTGGACACGAACGAGGGTTACGACGGGGTGATCCGCTTGAAATGGATCGCCCGTCTTAACCTCTGGATCGCCATCGGGGAGCAAATTTGGAGCGCGCCTGCGGGGGGTTCAACCTGGACCTCGCGCTATGGGTACTTCAACGACCCCACCGGCGACCTCATCGGAGAGGTAGACTTCTTCGCGATGCTTCGAGACGACGGGACCAACCTGTGGGTTTGGGGGAACAGTTTCCTCTATTCTTCGCCGGACGGAATCACTTGGACCCAACATGCATATCCTGCTACCGAACCACACATCAGCGGCGGCCCCTCCAGTGTTCCACTTTTCTACGATGAGACCCTGAATCTATGGGTGGCATACAACCAAGGTGGCGGGAACCCCAACGGACTTTATTGGGCGACCACTCCGTTGGGACCGTGGACGGCAGGTACAGGCAGCGGCAGCACGCAGACCTACCTACACTTCGCGAGGATCGGCAACCGGATCTACGCTGTCGGCGCTTCTGAGAGTGGGGGAACAGCAGTTGTTATCGCTTACTCCACGGACGGTAAGACGTGGACCGGTGAAAATGCCACCCTGCCGGAAACCCCGTCGACCAACGCCGCCGAGATCCAATCCATCGTCGCAGCTCCGGATAACTCCTCCCTGGTTATGGGGTTAGCGAACCCAACAGCGATGGACCAATCAAACATTGTCTATTCCACGGACGGAGGAGCTACGATGCCCATCAAGTACCTGCCCGGCCGATTCAACAAAGCCATCCAAGGGTGACCTATGCTGACAGACGCACAACTAATCGCCGTGCTCCAAGCAGTCTTCGCTGCCGGTCGCAGCGGATATCCGCCGAACCGAGCCAACCAGATCGTGGCTAAGCTAGTCGCGGCGGCCCAGCTGCTGACGAACACGACTGTGACCGTGACAAGGGATGATAAAGCTGGCTGGGTGATTATGGTGAACCACGGGTGAGTGAGCTTTTCCAGCTCGACGCGCCGAATGCGCGCACTACCTACGCGACCACCGGCAAGCGCTGGATCACCGATCGGCAAATGGGTGTCGCGGATGGCGCGACGCTCACCTTTTCAGGCACCTTCACGCAGGTGCCGATTCAGCCAGGCTCGCTGATCATCGCGTGCGGCACTAAGGTCTCTTCCAATTCTCTGACGCAGCACAATCGCAAAAAAGGCGCGACTGTGATCGTGCTGGATTTCATCAGCGATGACGGCCAGGGAAATATCAAAGGCCCAAGCGTCGCCTCTGGAACGATCGACTATGCGACTGGCGACTGGACCCTGACCTTCACTACAGGCCAGCCTCCGCTGGTTGGCGACGATCCGACCGCTGACTTCGTGCAGCTGCTGACCACGCCTGGAGCCGGGCGTTGTCTGGCGCTCCTGGCCGGCGGAGTATTCGCGAGCAAAAGCATCCCGACCCGCATCCTGCCCAGCGAGGTCGACGTTTCCACCGGGCAGCAGGTTGTAATCAAGCTGACTGTTTCGGGATGGTACAAGGCGTCGGCCGCGACTACGGCCGGAATAAGAATACGCGTGATGTTCGCCAACGTGGAAGATTTCCTCGAGACTGACCCGACTGTGACCGGCTCGATCGATATCATTGCGGACGGTCCGGCGACGACAGCATGGCAGCAGTTCTCGCAGACAGTGAATGTGCCGACTCCTCTGAACAAGAACTCATGGACGCGTGTGATTGCCTATCACAACGCGACCGACACCACCGGCGCGACGGTTTACTACGACGATTTCAGCGTGAAGCCCGACGACCAGGGCATCACGGCCACCGAATGGCTGGTGAACCCCAGCTTCGATTTTCCAGGGCGCATCACGTCGAATCCCTCATCCATTTATCGCGACATCCTGCAAGGATCGGCGAACAAGAAGCCGGTCGCCGACAGCCGCCTCGACCTGACGATGCTGGAGACGTGGTGGACCGAATGCGAGATGGCCTCGCGGTTCTTCAACGGCATCTTCGATCAGCCGGCTACAGTGTTCGAACAGATCGCAGCCGTCACGCCACTCGGGCGTGCGTCGTATCAGCTGCGCGATGGTCTCTTTTCTGTCGCTCGCGACGTGCCGCAGTCAGCGATCGCGCGTGACTTTACCCCGCGCAATTCGTGGGCATTCAAGGGCACGATGCCCTTTATCGATCTGCCGCAGACGCTGCGCGTGCGATGGACCAATCCTGAACTCAACTATCAGCCGGACGAGCGACTTGTTTACGACGATATGCCGGGCGGCGGCGCGTACGACGCATTCTCGCTGCCGGTGAATCCTCTCTATGAAACGCTTGACCTCTCGAACTCGGTCACCGATATCGACCAGGCGTGGCGCGAAGGCAGGTTCCATCTGGCGCAAGGGCGCCTGCGACAGCCGACTTACGAGCTCACGTGCGACATGGAAAACCTGCGAATCCAGCGCGGCGATCTGATTCGCGTCAGTCATGACATGCTGATTCAGGGCCTCGGATGGGGCCGCGTGAAGTCTGTGGAGCTGGATGGCTCGAGCAATTGCCTTGGCGTGACGCTGGACGAACCGAGCCTGATGATGAACTACGGTTCGGCGTACGCACTGAGAATCCGCAAAGTCACCGATGGCAGCGCGAGCCTCCTCGAGAACGTGACTAACTCCGCGGCGGCGATCGCGCCGACGCTCAGCTCGGCAACCAGCGCTGCATGGGCGACCGCACGCGTCGCGATCGCCGGCTATGGCGCACCGCCGACAGTGCGATCGTCAGCAGTCGGGCCAGCTGGCACCGCGATGACTGCGGCCGTCACGATGGCGGCAGGCTCGCTGGCCGGCGAGCTGCTGATCGTGCAGCTCGGCTTCGACGCGAATCCCGGAGCGATCACGCCGCCGGATGGATGGAACCTGCTGGTGCAGGTCAGCGACCCCGGCAACACGACCTATGCAGCGCTCTTTTATAAGCTCAGCAACGGCGCTGAACCGGGCACGTATGCTTTCGATTGGGCGAACAGCGTGGCCTTCGAGTCAGGATCGGTCTGCGTAACCGGCAACGCCGGTGCTTCGCCAATCGATGCGAGCGCGAGCCTGGGCTTCGCAGCCATGACGACGGCCGCTGCGCCCTATCCAGCGCCGCGCGATCCCTCGCTTGACCTGATTCTCGTGTTCGCCACACAAAACGCGGCTGCGACGCTCGCGCTGGCGGGGGCGACCACTCTTTACGCGCCTGCCGCGTCGGGCTTCGGATGCTGGTCGCATGCGACTCCATTCTCAGGTGGTGGGGCGTTCACCTTCGCAACGCCGATTCCCTCGGGCGATCCGCAACCGCAGATTGGCGACCTGGCGATGTTCGGTCTGCAAGGTTCAGAGAGTGGCATCTATCTCGTGACGAAAATCGAGCCGGGCCCCGACTTGAGCGCGATTCTGACGTTCGTCGATTACGTGC
>JBAWCX010000356.1:0-2363 GCA_049590495.1 Binatus sp. (SeqCode) | reverse complement strand
TGCTGGGTTGGCCACGCGGATTCCAAATCCGATTGGAAGAACTGGATGACGGTCCACACCGGCCGCGAGCCGTATCCGGCCTGGTACGCGGCGCGAGTGCGGTCGGCGACTTCGGCGAGGTCATTGCCGCTGGCGTAATAGATCGGATACGCATCGACGCCCAGAACGTCGAGAGTGTCCTTCCAGGACGGGAGGTCCTGGGTCTTGTTGAGCACCGCCAAATTGAAGCCCGAAGGATCGCTGGCCCTGATCAGCCCATATTGGGTGAAGGTCTCCGGCTGCCGGCTGATGGCGGGCTCGTCGCCAACGTAGTATCCGACCACGTTGGGGTCGGGCGACAATGCCGCGGCGTAGTCGGAAATCAGCGTATCCTGATTCTCGGTCCCAAAGTCCTTGGCGAGACCGGCCGGCCAATTCGGGAGACCTGTATAAAAGGCGGCCACGTCGGGCAGGAACGTCATCCCGAATTGCTTCATCGCAGTGGTGTAGGCGGTGATCGCCTGCGGCGGCGCATTGGTAATGTAGTAGTTGATAATCATGTTGATCGGGGCTTGCGCGATCGCGGCAAGTTCCGGCACGTAGTAAGCCGAGTTGTCCGAATATTCGGTGGTGTCGTAGATGCCGAGCACGAAGTGCGGATTGCCGTCGAGGAAATGCGCGCGGTTGGCCGGGTCGATCCAAGCCTTCATGCCCGCGCGCAGCGATGCGTCGAGCTTGACGATCGTGTAGGCGCTCTGCGTGATCAGCACGTTGCCGCTGCTGTCCTCAAGTGTTCCCGCAAGCTGATAGGTTCCCAGTGGCAAGGCGCTCAGGTCGAGCGTGGCCGTGAAGCCGGTTGACGCCGGCGCGAAGGTCTGGCTGGCCACAACATTGCCGGCCGCGTCGCTCGCGTTTACTACCACCTGAAGGCCTCCCAACGAGGTCCCGGTCGGCGGCGTGACGTTCAGCTCCACGCTCGCGATCTGGCTCTGATCCGAGAACATCAGGCCGCGATAATTTGGGTACAGCAGGAACATCTGCAGCCCGGGCGGTATCTCCTGCTGCAAAGACAGGTTTGCAAACCATGCGTTCCCGGTCGGCACTACGCCGTAGGTCGCAAGATTAACCGAAGTATTATCACCCGAGGGGACGGACAGGTGTGGCAGAACCGCGGAGGTCCAATCGTTGGTGCCACTCAAATCAGGCGAGCGGCCATAGCCCAACAGATCGAAGAAGGCGCCATCGGACGGCTTCGCGCCGACAAAGTTTTCCGTCTTGAGCTGGCCGCTGAGGGTGTACATCTGCCCACTGGAAACCTTGAGCGCATTCTTGGCGACCGGAAGGTTGGTGCCGCAGGTTGCGAGATTGGTCACCTCCAGGGTAGCGGCGCCGTTTGGCGCCAAAGTGGCAGGGTCGATGGCGAAACAAGTGCTGGCAAACGTCCAGCCGGTTGTACCTTGCGAGAAATCGCCGTTGACCAGCAGATTCGGACTCAACGACCAGCCCACTTCCGGTACTGTCAAGCCGCCGTCGACGACGGTTTGAGCATAGACGGAAGGTCCGCGTATCAGCGAGAGAACACAAAGTATTAGTACTAAGACTGACCATCCAAGTAATGAGCCAGTAGCTAGAGATGGAATAGCCAGTGATGCAAAGTACCTATGTTTGCCTGCCCTGAAGTCGCGATTCATCTAAGTCTCCCCTTGGTCGGCGATATCCGCCGAAGCTTTTTGTGAGACTCGGCACGCACGACACGGCGCGTCGAATCAGTCACAAGGTTTCGCAAGCTACGGCGTTCAGTTGAGGCTAAAAGTGTTCACTTCCAGTGAACCAAAGGGGAAGAACGCGATTTCATCGGCTTTCGCCCGCCGGCGGTGTGGCGTAAATCTGTTCGATTGCGGCGAAATCCTGATCGTATTAACTGGCAGTTGTCGGAGAGGTGCGATCGCTTTCTGCGGTCGTAGCTGTGTTGGTGGGCAATACCGGCGGCCTCCGATAGCAGCCCACATTCAGCGAAGTAAATTTGACTTCCCCGTAGGCGCCTGAACTAGGGAATCGGCGACTTGACAGCCGGGAAATAGCTTCTGTGTGAAGCTCTTCGACCTCACGCCATCGGCTTCCGTTCACCAGACCAGCGTGCACGACACGGCGCGTCGAATCATTCCCAAGCTTCCACATGTGATGCGTTCAGTTTTGACGGAAACTGTTCAATCCGCCTGAACCGCGAAGTGAAAAGACGCTTCTCAGAGGTTATTGCTGACCGCGAAATACAAGCAGCCGGCCCACAAATTGCCGCGAAATCGACTTGGGGCGCCTGTTAAAGCCAACGAACGGGTCGCCGGAATTGTGGTCGTGCTCAGCGCCGGCCGCATCGACGACCAGAT
>JBAWCX010000355.1:0-8640 GCA_049590495.1 Binatus sp. (SeqCode) | reverse complement strand
TGATCGCACCATCAGATCGATACTGACTGAAGCATCTGCAGCTTCCATTTTCGCAACTCGCGACTGGCTGGAGCCCAACAAACGGCCCAGCTGCGCCTGGGTCATTCCACGGCGACTCCTTTGCTTTTTTACGGCGTTTGCGAGTCCGAGCTTAACCTCAACAAGCGCGGCTTCCTCGTCGCTGAGACCGAGGAATTCTGTGGTGCTCCCGACCTTCCATCCCGCACCTTCCAATCTCTGTCTTTTATTCTTCTCCATCGCTCATTGCCCTACCCGGCCAGTTCGTCATACCGCCGCAACCGCAACCTGCATCGGTCGATCACTTCCCGCGGCGTTTGGCGAGTCTTCTTGCTGAACACGTCAACTATCACGATGGCATCTGGATCGGTCCAGATTCTCGCTCTGCTGCAAACGCCGCAGCAGTATCCCTGCCTCGAAACGGCCTTCTTTGGAAAAGGGCGGTGTCTTAATCTCACCATGCAGCCAGACCAAGGTTTTATCTCCGGCCCTGGTCACTCACTGCATCCTATGTCAGATTCGACATCAACCGCAAGCGCCGAGTCCGTCGCGCATGACTGATTTATTCGCGTCCCCTTTTCTGCGCGCGGCATCTAGGCTATCCAAGGTATAAAGGCGGGTATAACCTTAACTCGACCGGAGGTTTTCCACTCTTGCACGCGATCAATTACGAAGCCCCAACGACCCTCGATCAGGCCGTCAGCATCCTTAAAACTCACGGCGAAAACGCCCGGCCGCTATGCGGCGGCACCGATATCCTTATCCAGCTCCGCGCCGGAGTCCGCCGCACCGAGCACCTCGTTGACGTCAAGAACATCAAGGAGCTGCAAACTCTCTCCTTCGACGCGAAGAAGGGATTGCGGCTCGGCGCGGCCGTGCCGTGCATCGAGATTGGCGAGAGCGACGTGATGCGCCGTCATTACCCCGGCCTGACCGAGGCGGCCGCTCTCATCGGCTCGCTCCAGATTCAGAACCGCGCCTCCGTCGGCGGCAACCTGTGCAATGGATCCCCGGCCGCTGACACGACGCCCGCGCTGATCGCACTGGGCGCGCGAGCAAGAATCGTCGGCCCGAGCGGCGAGCGCGAAGTGCCGGTCGAGTCGTTCGTCGTGTCGCCCGGACGCACCGTGCTCAAGCCCGGCGAGCTGCTGGTCGAGCTGCTGATTCCCGCGCCCGCATCGCATTCGAGCGACGCGTATCTTCGATTCATCCCACGCAACGAGATGGATATCGCAGTGGTCGGCGTGGGAGCGTCGGTCACACTCGACGGCGACAAGGTGAAGGCGGCGCGCATCGGACTCGGCGCGGTCGCGGCGACTCCTCTACTCGCGAGCAAAGCCGCCGACGCTCTCATCGGTAAGAAACTGGACGATGCGGCCCTCGAAGCAGCCGGACACGCGGCGAGTGAGGTCTGCAAGCCTATCGACGACATGCGCGGGACGGTGGAGTTTCGGCTCCACATCACCGGCGTGCTCACGCGGCGTGCGCTGGCGATCGCCGCCGAACGCGCGAAGAAAAACTGAACATCGAAATCAACTACGGCATATAGATCATGTCCAAAAAGACCATGGTAGAAGCGACAATCAACGGCGAAGCGGTCGAGTTCCTGTGCGAGCCGCGCCAAAGCCTGCTCGAAACCCTGCGCGACGTGCTCGAACTCACCGGCTCGAAGGAAGGATGCCTCACCGGCGATTGCGGCGCATGCACCGTGCTGGTCGACGGCCGCGCGGTATGCTCGTGCCTGATGCTCGGCGTCGAGGCGCAAGGCAAAAACATCGCGACCGTCGAGGGACTCGCCACCAACGGCGTGCTCCACGTCCTGCAGAACAAGTTTCTCGAGCACGCGAGCTTGCAATGCGGCATCTGCACGCCGGGATTTCTGATCTCGGCGAAGTCGCTGCTCGATCGAAATCCAAAACCGACCGAGCCTGAAGTTCGCTACGCGCTGGCCGGCAATCTTTGCCGATGCACCGGCTACGACAAGATTGTGAAAGCGGTGCTCGACGCCGCCGCCGAGATGCGCGCGCAGGGCGAAGGCAAGGCGGCCGCGCGCTGAGCGCATCGCAGCACTGACACGACGATAGATACGACCAAGCGATTCGAGAGGTAAGGCCATGGCGGCATCAACCACGACAGGCGATTTCAAAGTTATCGGCACCCGTCCGATTCGGCACGACGGCGTCGACAAAGTGACCGGCCGCGCCAAGTACGGCGCCGACTACGCGTTCCCCGGCATGTTGCATGGCAAGGTGCTGCGCAGCCCGCACGCTCACGCGATTATCAAATCGATCAAGTTCGACAAAGCGCTCAAGCTCCCCGGCGTGAAGGCGATCGTCACCTCGAAGGATCTCCCGCAGGCCGAGAACAAGCTCGAGCAGTCCGGCGAGATGGTCATCAACCCGATGTACCTGTCGATGAACATCCTCGCGCACGACAAGGTCCTCTACGACGGCCATGCGATCGCCGCCGTCGCCGCGACCAGCCCGCATATCGCCGAAGAAGCGCTCCGCCTGATCGAGGTCGAATACGAAGTGCTGCCGCCCGTGATGACCGTCGACGTCGCCACCAGGCCGGGCGTACCGATTCTGCTCAAGGACCTGCGCAACAAGGAGGAAGGCGACAAGCCGACCAACGTCGCGCAGCACTACCAGTTCAAGCGCGGCGACCTTGCGGCGGGATTCAAGGCGGCGGACTACGTCGTCGAGCGCGAATTCAACACCGCGATGGTCCACCAGGGATACATCGAGCCGCACAACGCCGTCGGCATCTACAACTCCGACGGACAGGCGACGATCTACTGCTCGACGCAGGGCGCCTTCGACGTTCGCTCGCTGAGCGCGCAGGTGCTGGGGATGTCGGTCGGCCATATCAAAGTCGTGCCGGCTGAAATCGGCGGCGGCTTCGGCGGCAAGACCACCATCTACCTCGAGCCGCTCTCTGTCCTGCTGTCGAAGAAGACCGGCGCGCCGGTCAAGCTCGTCATGTCGCGCTCGGAAGTGCTCCGCGCCAGCGGCCCGACCTCGGGCTCGAAGATCAAAGTGAAGATGGGCGCGACCAAGGACGGCAAAATCGTCGCCGCCGAAATCTGGATGGCCTACGAGGCCGGTGCGTTCCCAGGTTCGCCGGTGGGCGCCGGCGCGATGTGCATCATCGCTCCGTACACCGTCGAGAATTTTCAAATCGACGCGTACGACGTGGTCGTCAATCGGCCCAAGACCGCGGCCTATCGCGCGCCGGGCGCGACCAACGCCGCGTTCGCGTCCGAGACTGTGATCGACGAGCTTGCCGAGAAGTGCGGCATCGATCCGCTCGACTTCCGTCTCAAGAACGCCGTCAAGGAAGGCGCGCCGCAAGTCGTCGGTCCTCCGTTCAAGCGCATCGGATTTATCCAGACCTGCGAAGCAATCAAGAACAGCGAGCAATACAAGTCGAAGCTGACCGGCAAGTTCCGCGGACGCGGCGTCGCGTCGGGATTCTGGTTCAACGCCGGGATGCAGTCCTCGGCAACCGTCAATATCCACACCGACGGCACCGCCAGCGTCGTGACCGGCTCGCCCGACATCGGCGGCTCGCGCGCCTCGATGGCGATGATCACCGCGGAAGTGCTCGGATTGCCGGTGACCGACGTGCGGCCCATCACCGCCGACACTGATTCAATCGGCCATACCGACGTGACCGGCGGCAGCCGCGTCACTTTCGCAACCGGAATGGCGGTGTACGAGGCCGCCAAGGACGCGGTGCGCCAATTGATTGAGCGCGCCGCCAAGGTCTGGGAGAAAAAGCCTGACGACGTGGACTTCCGAGACGGGATGCTCTACGCGAAAGGCAACGGCGTGCCGCCGCTGTCGATCAAGCAGCTCGCGCCCCGCTTCCCGCGCACGGGAGGACCGATCACCGGCCGTGCGAGCGTTAACGCGCGCGGCGTGGGCCCGGGATTCGCAACGACAGTCGTCGACGTCGAGGTCGATCCCGACACCGGCAAAGTGCAAATCCTGCGATGCACCGTCGCGCAGGACGCCGGCAAGGCGATTCATCCGAGCTACGTCGAAGGACAGATGCAGGGCGGCACGGCGCAGGGACTCGGCTGGGCGCTCAACGAAGAATATTTTTATGACGACAAGGGCACGCTGCGTAACTCCGGATTCCTCGACTACCGGATGCCGACCTGCCTCGACTTGCCGATGATCGAAACTGTCGTCGTCGAGGAAGCGAACCCCGGCCATCCGCTGGGCGTGCGCGGCGTCGGCGAGGTGTCGATCGTGCCGCCGGTCGCAGCGGTCGCCAACGCTATCTATCGCGCGGTGGGCGTCAGGATGACTGAGACACCGATGTCGCCGCCGAAGCTGCTGAAGGCGATGCTGAAGCACCGCGGCTCGACACAACATTCCGCTGCGGCGGATTGATCAGGAATGATCGAAAGGGGGCGGGCGAAGTCGCTCGTCCCTTTGGCTTTTACGATGCCTACCGTTGTTATTCCCGCACTGCTACGCAAATTTACCGGTGGCATCGAGCGCGTTGACGTACCCGGAAAATCAATCCGCGAGCTCGTTCGTCATCTTGGCGAGCAGTTTCCAGGCATTGACCAGCAGCTGCTCGAGGATGGAGACATCCGGCCGTCGATCGCGGTGTCAATCGATGGTGAAATCGCAACCGGCGGCGTGCTGGATACCGTTGGCGAACACAGCGAAGTACATTTCATCCCCGCCCTTGGCGGCGGCGAAATATGATCGCGCCGAAGACTGGCAGAAAAAACGGGAATTTGCGCCTTCGAGAACACGATCGGAAAATATTGCCGGTTCTTGCAACATTCGTGAAATTACGTACAATACGATTGCTGGCCGGGGTTTGCCCCCCTTTTCCCGGTTGGCTACGGGCCGGGTGGAGCAATCCGCCTGGCCCTTATCATTTGTTCAGAACAATCCCCTGACCGAATCGCTTTCCCGCGTTGCTGAGCCGGGATCTGAGCTCGGGATAAAGCTCACCAGACGCTCTAATACTACTATCAGCAGAGCTAATAGATTTTGCGCCCAGTCTGCCCAGGCCCAATCAGCTCATGAATACTTCGCGCACGTGGTTCACGTCGTTGTATTCGCGAACCTGCGCGATCCTGTCGCCCTTGAACAGGAAGTAGAAGTGATAGCGGTTGGCGTATTTCTTCCCGTTGCTCGCGATCGTGTCCGATTCGGCCTGAATCGCGACGTGCGGGCCCTCGGCGATCGTCGAATGGAACTTCATATTCAAGCCGTTGGGGAACATCGCCTTGAGTAACCGCGGCGTCGACTTTAGATATGCCTCTTTGCCGCGGATCGGCGCGACTCCCGGCAGCCGCCCCATCATCTCGAATTCGAAATCGTCGGTGATCGAATCCTCAAAGACCTTCGGATCCGCCTTGTCGAAGTTCTTCAGAAAAGCCAGCGCGCGTTCCTTTTGTTGTTCGAGGTTCATACGGAAATCTCCAATGAAAAGCCGGCCGCCGCTCGCCAACGCGCGCAGCCGCCGGGCATGACGTGTCGTTCCGTTCAGGACCGGTCGCGCGGACGGAAGACCAGCACCGAGCATGGCGCGGTGCGCACCAGTTTCTCGGTCGTTCCTCCGAGCAGAAAATGCTCGCCGCTTCGCCCATGCGTCGCCATCACGATTAGATCGATGGTCTGCTCTTTGGCGTAGTCGACGAGTTTCTGAACGGGATGACCGACCACGGCAAACGTGAAGACCTTATTTGAATCGCCGAAATCGTCCTTCTTGATACGCGCGAGCTCCTCTTCCGCCTGCTCGATCATGGCGGCTTCCCGCACCAGCTCGCGGCTCTGCTCGGCGCTGGTCGCCAGTGGCAGCGGGATGAAATGGATATGCGGCGCGATGACGTGCATCAGGTGAACTTCGGCGCCAGTGTCCTTCGCCAGTTCCATCGCGCCCCGCATCGCTTCCATCGAGTGCGTGGAAAAGTCGATCGGCGCGAGAATTTTCTTGACGTTCTGAATCATACGAGCCTCCAGGTACCAGAATTCTTGCAACTAACACGGGCTTCGCCGCCTCTGCAAATCCGCACCCGCCTATGCCATTATCCCGCCACACTGCCGCCCCTGTCGACACTGGCAGCAAAGAAGGAGACCTTTGCGTAAGTGGCTCTGAAACGCAGAAGCATTCCCCGCGACCGGTTCCCCTTCCCACTAAGGGGTTAGGGGTTAGGTTTCCAGGCATCGAGCAGCACGTTCGTTCACGCACAGCTCTAAAGGAACAAAGTACAAGGTGAAAATAAACCCCAACATCGCTATTCCCCTCTCCAAAAGGGAGAGGGGCCAGGGGTGAGGTCATGAAAGGAACTGTCTTCCACGGACCCCACGACGTCCGCGTCGAGCGCGTCGACGACCCCGCGCTCCAGACCCCGACCGACGCGCTCGTGCGCATCACCCGCGCGGGCATTTGCGGCTCCGACCTGCACTTCTATCACGGCGCTCTTCCCATCGAGCCTGGCTTCGTGCTGGGTCACGAAGGCGTCGGCGTGATCGAGGAAGTCGGCGCGGGCGTCGATCGCCTGAAGAAGGGCGATCGCGTCGTCGTGTCCGGTCTGGTCGCATGCGGCCGATGCTTCTTCTGCCGCCGCGGGCAGCCTTCGCAATGCGCTGAAAGCGGCTCCGCCGTATTCGGCTACGGCGCGAGCTCTGCCGGCAAGCTCGGATGGCTGGGCGGCGAGCAGTCCGAGGCGGTCCGCGTCCCGATGGCGGATTACACCTGTTATCCTCTCCCCGACGCGATCGACGACGACGCCGCAGTCTTCCTCGCCGACATCCTGCCGACGTCCTACTTCGGCGCCGTCAACGGCAACATCCGGCCCGGTGACACGGTCGCGATCTTCGGATGTGGCCCGGTGGGCCTGTGCGCCGTGATGAGTGCGAAGCTCTTCGGCCCCGCCGAAATCATCGCCGTCGATAGCATCCCGTACCGCCTCGAGCTAGCGCGCAAGCTAGGCGCAACCCCAGTCAATGTGGAACAAGCTCAACAAACGATATTGGATCGCACCGAAGGCCGCGGTGCCGACGTAACGATCGAAGCAGTAGGCAACGATGCCGCTTTGATGGCCGCGATAATGGCAACCCGCGGCGGCGGCACAATCTCAGTAATAGGCGTATTCGCGATGCCGTCGTTCAACTTCCCAATAGGCTACGCCTTCGCGAAGGACTTAACGTTCCGAATAGGCCTGGCCAACATCAACGCCCACATCCCGGAACTATCCCGCCTAATCGAACACGGCACCCTGGACCCGCGCCCCCTGATAAGCCACATAATGCCCCTAGCCGACGCAGCCAAAGGCTACGAAATCTTCAACGCAAGAAAAGACAACGTAATGAAAGTCCTACTGAAGCCGTAACGCCTCTTCCCCTAACTTGCCAGGAAACCTTCGCATAAAGAGCGTGATGCCGTTTCTTCCCCTCTCCCTATCGGGAGAGGATCGAAGGTGAGGGACCGAATACAGCACGCATTCTCCGCGCGCGATTCAAGATTCCGCTCTTGCGCATCCAGTTTGGGGGATGAACTTTTCAGCCTGACGCCGGCGGATTTTCTGTGCTACTCATACGGTATGCATCAGGATGTCACATACTCGCCAAGCTCAACCGAAATCGGTCGACTTCTGCTCGTCGTAAAAATATTTTTGACGGAACGAAACTACCCTTGGTAGGGGAACCTTCCCAGAACCACCACTAATGGTATGAATAGCGAGGTGTCAGTCATGGCGGACAGTGGAATCAAGATTCGAGTCGAGGGTGAGATCGCGTATATCGCGCTCAATCGACCTGAGAAGCGCAACGCGATTAACCAGGCGATGCTCCGCGCGATTCCCGAGGCGATCGACGAGGTCGATCGTCCCGACGTTCGCGCGATTATCATCTACGGCGAGGGACAGGCGTTCTCGGCCGGCATCGATTTCACTTCGCTCACCAACGACAGCGGCGCGCAGGGCGGTCAGGGCGGCGGTCCCGACATGCAGCGCTTTCGGCGCTTCGTCGCGGAGTCGCAGGCATCGCTGAACCGGATCGAGAGTATCGAGAAGCCGGTCATCGGCGCGCTGCACGGCTTCGTCGGCGGCCTCGGCCTCGAGCTGGCGCTCGCCTGCGATGCGAGAATCGCGTCGATGAACGCGCGGCTCGGGATGCCGGAAGTGCGCATCGGGCTGGTGCCCGACGTGGGCGGCACCACCCGGCTTACACGGACGGTCGGCTATGCGCGCTCGAAGGAACTCATCATGACGGCGCGAATGATCGAAGCAGCGGACGCTGAAAAGATCGGACTGGTGAATCGCGTCGTCGCCGACGGGACGCATGTGGCGGCGGCCGAAGAGTTGGCGCGCGAGATGGCGCGCAATGCCCCGCTCGCGGTCGGGCTGGCGAAGCGGATCATCGACAAGGGTCACGGCCTCGACAAGATGACGTTCCAGGAACTCGAAATGCTGGCGCAGAGTTCGCTGATTGTCACTGAAGATTTTCGCGAGGGCGCGACGGCCCTGGCGCAGCGGCGCGAGCCGCGCTTCAAGGGGCGTTGAGGCGAATCTCGAAGCCGGCCTCGAAGGTCTCGCCAGGCGCCAGCTCGCGCATCCCGGCCGCGACGCCGCGGGCCGCGAGATTG
>JBAWCX010000354.1:0-11209 GCA_049590495.1 Binatus sp. (SeqCode) | reverse complement strand
GAAGCTGTGCGCGCTTGCCGGATCGAATGCGATCGCGTGCTGATCGGAATGCGTTCCGCCGCTGAGCGCGAGCGAAGTCCAATTGGCGCCCGAGTTGATCGAGCGGTAGATTCCGACCCCGCCAAACACGACGGTTGCGCCGGTAGTGTCCGCGGGATCGATCGCGATCGTCTGGTCGAAGAACGACTCCGAGAAGTTGCTCGAGCTGGTCCCGTCCAGCGTCGTGCCGCCGGCCGTGACGCTTGGCACCGACGCCTGAGTCCAGGTGACGCCATCGTTGGCGGATTTGTAGAATCCCGCGAACTCGATTCCGTCAGCCGCGCCGATTATCGCGTAGGCAACGCCATGCGCCGCGGCGACGCTCGCGCGGCCGACGCCGCCGCTCAAGTTTGGCAGGCTGGCGGGTGTCCAGCTGAATCCGGAATTCGATGAGCGGAATACGCCGGCGCCGAGAATCGAAACCAGCACGGCCGCCGGCGACCCGGGATCGATCGCGACCGATTCCGCCGGGCATGGATCGTAGGTGAAGTACGGGCAGGCGCCGAAGGTCCCCGCAGGATATGAAATCCAGGACTCGCCGCCGTCACCCGAGCGCAATAGGCCGTTTTGACTGAAATCGCCCTCGACCCACGACGCCTCAGCCCGGTTCGCACTCGAGCCGTAGGTTACTGCCGCGTAGATCGTTCGCGGCGTCTGCGTGGTATCGACCGCGATCGAGGCGATCGACGCGTGCGCGAAAGTAGTCGCGCCGAGTTGCGTCCAGGTGACGCCGAGATTGCTCGAGACGAACATCCCCTCGCCATAGTATGGATCGGCCGAGCCGTTGCCCTCGCCGCTGCCCACGTAGAGCGTCGGATTTGGACTGGTGCTGGTGTCGAGCGCGAGCGCGCCGACCGACAGCGTCGGCTCGAGGTCGAATATCGGCACGAATACCGCGGATGCGTTCGCGCGCATCCACACTCCCCCGTCTCCCGTCCCGACGAACATCCTTCCCGTCACTGTCGGGTCTGCAACGATGGCGGTAACCCGTCCCGTCACGCCGGCGATCGCGGGCCCCACCGCATGTCCGCCAAAAGTGGGAATCTCGTTGGTCAATGGCAGGGGACCAAGCGCGCTCCACGCGAAGGAAGCGGCCGCTTGCGTCGCGTCTGTCCCATCGAAGCCAGCGCCAGGAACGGCGATGCGCTCCTGCATCCGCATCTGCGCGATCGCTTTGCGATATGCGCCCGGCGGCAATCCAAAACTCAGTCCGCGCCGGCTCAGAAGGAATGCCTCGCGCGCCACGCGATCGCGCCCGTGCAGCGCTCCGGGTGCGTTGATATTGGCGCGTGCCGATCGCGACGTCGCGCGCATCGGAGAAGACAGAATTACCGCGACACCGGCTGCCAGCAGCAAGCCGCCGCCAGCGGCGAGAAGCCACGGCGAGAAACGTCTGGACAAAGCGAAGACCCCCCTTCGGCCCGCGTCCAGTAGTCACTCTACTCCTACACTATATATGAACCAACTATATAATGAGTATAAAGTCGATTACCTATTGAGTATTGCTAATGTCTATCTGAGTATTCCTTTACCCATGATTGCCGACCCTTGGCCCTGCCGCCGTACGCGCAAGGACCGGATTGCTCGACGCACGATCGCGGGCTATGGCGGTCAGGCTGCGGCGATTCGGAAGCCAATCTTCGGGAAGTGATTCACGATCCTGCCGAGTTCGGGAACCTCGCGCTCGATTGCGATCTCATGAATCGTGCTGACGACCACCCTTCCGGTCACCGGATCGAAGCCATAGTCGTCGGGCGTCACGGATACGCGGGTCCCGGCCTCGAGTCCGTTCGGATCGCGCGAGTCGACATCTTCGGCGGTGGCCGGAGTGCTGTCCTTGGCCACCTTCAGAGCTTCATCGGGATCCATCGGGCGCACGTCGCCGTAACCCATCGCGTCGACGCGCTCGAACCATCGCATGAGGTGCGAAAATTTTTGCGCAATGCCGAACGAGGCCGGCTCCACGCGCAGAAACCACACCGGATGGAAGCAGGCGGCGTCGGCGAGGCTGAACGAATCGCCAAGCAGGAACGGGCGGCTCGCGAGTTGGCGATCGAGGATCTCGAGGAACGCGCGCAACTGGTTTCGCGAATCTGGCGCGCTGCGAGCGATATCGCCGAAGTTCGCGCCTTGCATCATCTTGGAACGATCCTCGATGAATTCCTTGGGCACCACGGCGGCGAGCTTTTCGAAAATGACCGGCGTCGTCGACCAGAACAGCCGGCGGTCCGCCCATTGATTCATCGTGTCGGCAGCCGCCGAGAGACCGTCGGGATAAATCGCCGGCGCGGGATGTAGCTCGTCGATTTTCCTGGTGATGATGCCCGTGTCGCACCAAACGTCGGCGCCGATTTGGAGCACCGGGATGCGCCGGTAGCCGCCCGTGAGCGGGATCAGCTTGGGCTTCGGCATGATCACGGGCTGCTCGACCGAGCGCCAGCTGATTTTCTTGTGCGCGAAGATTTTTCGGATTTTCTCGGAGAACGGCGAGGTCGCATATTGATGCAGAATTATCTCGGGCACGATTTCCTCCGGCGGGCGCGACATGCGGGACACTGCTTTCTGCGCATCGCTAGCTTATAGCTTTGATACGCGATTGCCACACGTCGACGGCGAGTAGAGTGCCGTATTGCAGAAACTCGCTAGCGCGCGGGGACTCTATAAGGCGCCATACGGCTGAACAACCGATCCCGCAGGATCAGCGTGTGAAACAGAACAAATCCAAAATGGGCGATAAACACGACGAATAAGAGGTAGGCGAGTATAGTGTGCGCCTTCCGCAATGCCGCGTACAACGTCACGCTATGCGGAAGGATCGGGAAGAGATGCAGCGGCCCATACACTACGATCGGATAGCGCGCCGCGGACAACATCCCCCAGCCGACCAGAGGCTGCACCAACAGCAATGTGTACAGCGACATTTCCAATGCGTGTGCAATGCGGCGCTCCTGAGACGACATCGTCGCAGGAAAAGGAGGCATCGTGCTGAAGCGCCGGTTCACGTACCGGATCACCACGAAAATCAGAATCAGGATCCCCACCGGGCGATGGATTGATACTAGCCGATGGTAGTCGGCGAGCGACGCGACCATGGCAACACCAATCCCGAGCATGGTCAGCACCATCGCGGCCATCAACCAGTGAAAAAACCGCATGGAAACTGGGAATTGCTGCGGGTCCGTCGTCATCCTGACGCTCACTTTCGCACGTCCGAAGGCGTGATCGCGCTCGGCTCCTTCGTCTCGCCCGCTCGTCTCGTAAACGATTGCGAATAAACTGCCGATCGAGCGCTGAGCAAGGGATCGTCGGACGGTGCAATGCCGACCGGCAACACCAACGGATCGAAGTTGATGTCGCGACAGTTTCCAGGCGCCTCGGACTCAACTTCGTCGAGGGTCAGCGTACCGGCATCGACGTGCTCCCGATCTTCCGGCCATGGCATCGTCGCATCGTCGGTAGGGTCGCCGGGTTGCCCAACCGTGAGGATCAGCCGCCACTGCACGGGCGCACTATGAATCCGCGCGATGAAATCGTCGAAGAGATAATTCTTGTCGGGATTGGCGGATTGAGCCGTGTCTTCAGGCTTAAACGCA
This sequence comes from Binatus sp. (SeqCode), assembly GCA_049590495.1. Taxonomy (GTDB): domain Bacteria; phylum Desulfobacterota; class Binatia; order Binatales; family Binataceae; genus Binatus. The sequence goes on along the minus strand of JBAWCX010000354.1, from coordinate 7,577 downwards.
TCCACCGGCACCATCGACCATCGAACCGGCGTCGAGACGCCGTAGGCGTTGACGAAACCGAACGCATTGAGGCCGTTGAAAGTGCTGTTGTCGAATCCCGAGGAAAACGGTTTGGCTTTGATGATCGCTAGAGCTCGCGCACTCTCAGGATGGGCGGCGAAAAATGCCTTCAGCTTTTCGGGATCCGGCTTGCCCGTCGCCGGGTCCGGCTTCGACGCCAGCAGTTGGTCGTAGAATCCCTGAGCGGTGCTGAGCGCGAACACTGGGATATCAACCATTGCCGTCCGCCACTCTTCCCCATTGCCTGGTGTGAAGTCGAGTCCCATTCCGCGCACGGACGCCGGGCTGTCGGACACAAAGGGGTTGCCACCGGGTAGCGAGAAGCGGCCGATGACCGGCACGCGGCCGGTCTGGAACACAACGGCTTTAGAGAGGCGCGCCCCTTGGCCATTGCTGTCGAAGTACCCGGTGACGCACATGCCTTTGGCATGATTGCGGCGGAACCCGGAGTGGATTCCGAAGACTTCTTCAAAACCGTTGACGAACCGCGCAGGTGTCAGTTCATGCGGATTGAACCAGCCTCCCAAATAAAGAAACCCTGCGACGACGCATAGGATGACAACGCCGATGCCCGCCAATCGCTCCAGTGTGCTGGATACGCTCAGGGGAGCTGGTTGATTTTCCGTCGATGGGGTCGCGTCACTTGGCATTGCCGCCTCTCCAATGCCTGCTTACCTAAGCGACGATCCACATATCACAAATCGTCCCGGACGACCTTAGCCGGAATTTCCGTTTTGACGCCTGTGTTTTCATAGCCCCACTCCAAGCTATGCGGCAAGCGATCGTGCCCCTCGCAGCGAGGCCCTCACGTAACGATCGATCTTTTTGAGGAACATCGCCTATGGTGTGCTGGCCGGTGCCGCCTTCGGTGCGAAGTAACCGTCGGTTAGTGTACGCAGGAACGCGACCAGATCATCCTCCTGTTGATCGGTCAGACCGAGGTCACAGCAGGTCGTGTTGAGATTTCGCGGAACTTCGGGCACGGGCCAGCACGTAACGCCCTCGCCGGGAGAACCCGCGGCGCAGTGCGGCAACGTGTCGCGCGTGTTGTAGAAGTGAACGAATTCTTTCAGGCTCTTGAAATAGCCTTTGTCTCCGTACGCCTTCACGAACCCCGGATACGGCCTCTGGTCGACGTTGCGGACCGTTACGGTCCGCAAGCGGCCATCGAACTTCGGGGCGAGCGCGCGCCACGCGCCGTTGCCGTTCTCCGGGCTGCGCAGGAACCCACCGACGCCGAGATCAACGAACGCCTGGCCCTCGGGATCGCCAACGTATCCGTATTGATCCGGCTTCGTTTGCGTGTAGTACGCAAGCGCGGGGTTCTTCGGTATGCCGAGGTTGGACGTGGTGTTGTCCGTAAAGAGGGGACGCGGGTCGCCCTTCGGATCAACGTGGCAACGAAAGCAGCGCGCCTGACCGTTAAAAAGCGCATAGCCACTCATCTCCGTCGGACTCAATTTCGCCATCCCGGCAAGGAAGGCATCGAACTTCGAGCTGAATGGGCTGACTTCCGGCGAGGCCTCGAATGCCGCAATCGCGCGCGCCATCAGGTCAAACGTCTCCTGCACGCGTACGCGATCGGCAGTGGCGAGCGGAATGATCCAAGGGGTATCGTTCGGACCTGGAACCTCCGAGCCAATGCGCGTCTGCGGATTGTCGTTAGGGAGGGAGCAGAGCGCGTCGACATTCGCAGGCCAATGAATGTCAAAGGCGCGTGGCCCAAAAACCTGCTCGAAGAGCGTGCGATACGGTCGCTGCGAGATCCGACGCACGACGCAGGCAGGCTCTCGATTAGCCATCTCGGTCGGATTGATCGGCGATCCTTGCGCTTGCGAGGCACTGGAGTTCCCCAATCGCAACCCGGTAGCGCGCACGTCCCAGAAGTTGCCGCCGATGAAGCAATCGCTGCATTTGGCTACGCCCGGCTTCGTCGGATAGTGGAGGGGCGGCGAGAACGCGGCGTACGCAGCACTCGGCGGCTTGCGCAGGCTGAACCGGGTCCGAACCGAGCCCGGTTGATTAACGCTCGTGCGGTTGATGAGTTCTATGCCGCCTTGGAAGCCCGTTTCCGGGAGGTGGCAGAACCCACACGCAGTGTTGCGGTTCACCGAGAGGTTCTTGTCGAAGAACAACAACTTGCCGAGCACGACGACCGCTTCAGGTGCGCCGGGGTACACCTGCCCGGCCTGGGTGAGCGCCTCGCCTTCGAGCGCATCGACCCGGGCTTCGACCTGCGCGATTTCTGTCTGCAGCGTCGGTGCAGGGCTAATCTCTGCCCCGGCGTGGCGAGCGAAAAACGCCGCCCGCCCGAAGACCGCAAGCGTGATAACGAGCGCAACGAGCACAGCGTGTTGGCGAATTCTCTTCATCGTCCGGATTGCAATTCCGCTTCCGCCTGGTTCAACCGCGGACCGCAGGCGCGGCTCAAGTCTGTGCAGCTTTCAGACAAGCTTGCTAAAACAGTGCGCAACGAGTTGGCCGGGCATCACTTGCGCTTGAGCTGTTGAACGCGTGCAGTGCTCTCCCGACTTCGTTCTCGACGAGATTGCCGCTGTATAGAAGGCCTCATTTTGGCTGTGGAGCGGGCTGTGGAGGTGAGACCGCCATTGCCTCGTCGGAGCTGAGTGTGGTGAAGCTCTTAAGCGGACTCTTCACGCCGTCGCTCCGGCCAGTCGACTCCATCGAGTCGACTGCGTAGTAGTAGGTCGTCCGGGGTTTAAGGTTGTAAAGGAGCACGCGGAACGCCGTCGATGAATGGTAGGGGTTCAACCGCAGCGGATTTTTGGCGGTTTGGCTCAGGTCCTTTGGATTCGTACCGTAGTGCACGATTCCGTAATGCACGGGCGAGCCACCGGGATTGTTCGTTGTCCACCTGATAACCGTAAACCAGCTGGCTAACGCGATCTCCGGACCTTGGATGATCTGCACGCGCGCGGCTTTTGCAGTCGTTGGACTTTCCTGGGCGAATAGGCTGCTGCTCAAGGCCACGCTCAACAATGCCAGGAGCACGAGCGCTTTATTCATATTCACACCTCGGAGAATCAAACTCAGAAACCTTTGCTGCGAAGTAAAAACCGAAGGCAACCGCCATCCGCGATCTCTTCCTCCGGCTCATCCGCTCGCATATCAGGTTTTGCGAGACGGACGAGCCGGAGAAGAAAGGTCGGCCCTACTGTATCGCCGGCGACGGCAATGGCGATGCCTGGCAGATCGCCGCTGCGCAGCGCGGCAGAGGCGGTGTCGGGATAAGTTCGCCATTGCCTTGCGTCGACGGCGAACAATTGGGATCTGTGGCGGGATTACAGGTCATACAAGTGCCGGTAAAGGTATCACTGTTGGGGTATTGCGCCGTGTAACCATCGGTGAGTGTTTCCAGGAAGGCAACGATCTGGTTCTCCTCCGTATCCGACAACCCGAGGTTCCCCGTCGTCATGTCGAGATTGTTCGGCACCTCTTTCATCGGCCAGCAGTTCACCCTCTCAATCGTCCCTGTTGGGCAGTTTCCGGAAGTGACCTGCTTGGCGAAACTGGTGTCGCGCGTGTTGTAGAAGTGCACCAGTTGCTTGAGGCTCTTGATGTAGCCGTTGTGGAAAAATTCCTTCTGGAAGTACGGTATCGGATTCCCGTGCGCGTCGATCTGGCCGGCTTCGGTGGTGGGACACTGCGGCGGCGTCATTGCCACATTGCGTATCGTGGCCACCTGGAATTGACCGTCAACCATCGGTGCAAATTGTGTCCAGTTCGAGTTTGGGTTTGGGCCGGAGCCGAAACCACTTCGGAGGAAAGTTCCCATTCCCAAATCTCTGTAGCCGAAACCGTAAGGATTCCCTATGAATCCAAAGGAATCCGGCGTGGTCTGATAATAGAAAGCATTTCTTGGATTCAAAGGCAGGCCCTCATTGGCCGAGCCGAAACAGGTGAACACAGGAGGGTTCGCTGTCGCGGTTGTGCTGGTGTCCACCTGACCTGGCTGCAGAGTCGTCCCTCTGCCGTCGACGTGGCACGAGTTGCAGTTGCCTTTGCCGTTGAACAATTGGAAACCGGCCATCTCGTCTGGAGTCATCGTGTAGAGGTTCTTCAGGAACGCGTCGAATTTCGACGTGAAGTTGCTGACCTGCACGGACTGCTCGTATGCATCTATAGACGACCCCCAGTGGTCGTAAACCGCTTCTGCTTCTGTACGGTCTTGCGTTGACAGCTTGATTGGTTCGGGGTCTCCTCCGAACACCGCAGCCCCTCCTGGGGTTGCGCAGATGTCCTCAGTTTCGGGCGGGAACTTGATGTCGAGGGAGTCTTCGCCCCACAGCAGTTCGAAGAGAGGACTGTATACAGCCTGCTGAAGCCGAAACGCCACGCAAGCAGTGTCAGGGAAGCCCATTTCCTGAGTATCAACGGGAGGACCCTGTGCCTGTTCGGCGTCGGGATTTCGAAGCCTGTATCCGGTCGCGCGTGAATCCCAGAAATTCCCACCAAAGAATAGTTGCTGTTCCTGGTTGAATTGCAGCACAGGGAAGAACGGTGCGTACGTGTGCCGCTGCGCCGTCCGCTTGCCGGCCCGATAATGAACCGTTCCCGGATAGGCGATCATCGTCAGGTTCACTGACGGGATCGGTCCGCTCCAGCCGGCATACGGCATGTGGCAAGACGTGCACGCCTCATTTCTGCCGGGCGACATGTTCTTGTCGAAAAGCATAAGCTCGCCCAGGGTTTCGATCGATTCAGTTCCGGTATCTTTAAGGACAGGCGGATTCGGGCCAGGGCGAATCGGAAATTGTGTCGGCAGCGGTAAGGCGTGCCACCTTTCGATAGCTCTGCCTTCGATGACATCGATCTCCCGCAGGACCCTGGCTGTCTCCGAATCCAAATCGGCGGGGAGAATCCCGGATGGATACGGGTTGTAAATCGTTGGTGGCGGCGGCTGGTGGTGTGGGCCGCCACCACCACCACCAGGCGGTAAAGATCCCAGCGGGTTTGCTGATGTGGGCCGAGAATTTACGAGCAGGGAAGTTAAGAGGATTGCACAGATCGCCGACCGTGGTATCAATCTCATTCGTTTCATGACGGCTCCTCCACGAAACTTTTCAGTTGAGACTCGGCCTTTTCTTTGCAAACGAACTATGTCGCGCTCAGCACCTCACTCACGGATCCGGCGCCCGAATCTAATGGGCGAGCGGATCGCAATTGCGTAACCTCTCTCGACGGAACGAGCATTCGCCCTGTGAACTGCAGCGAAACGCGGCTCTTAAATTTTGAGGGCGAATTTCGGGGCGGCCCTGTTAGTCAGCGGGACGTCCTCGCGAACGGCTCTGAAATGCTGGTCTAGGCCAGCGGGCTAGAGCAGAAATGAGTAGGCCGGGTTACCAAGTTTAATCCTCATCGCACTAAAGAGAATCGTCAGGTACACGTCCGCTACTATCTGCATTCTTTAGCGCCACATTGATACCGGGTCAAGCGAATTCGAGCATCTTGCACGACCCGCCTGCGCGAACTGCCTACAAACCGCAAGGATTTTGGGCGGGGAATCTCAGATCGTGCCCCTCGCAACGGGGCCCTTCATTTCCTTTTTAAAATTGGGTGCAGAGTCCTGTCCTGAGCGAAGCCGAAGGAGGTCACCCCTGCAATTTCCGCTCGCTACCCGGAAACTGATAGGTTCGCGCTCATGCACGGCCATCACGAATTCGATCTGTTCGAAGCAATCTACACAACGCGCTCGATGCGGCGGCTGAAGCCCGACCCTGTCGCGCCGAGTCTCATCGTCAAGGTGATCGAGGCGGCCACGATAGGTCCCAGCGGTCACAATCGGCAGCCGTGGATTTTTATCGTCGTCACAGAGCGCGAGGCGAAGAATTTCGTCGCAGAACGCTATCGCAAAGCGTGGGAAGCCGTCTTCACGCCGGCGGAACGGGAGGTTGTCGCTAACGATCCGGGCAGCCAGCGCGGGCGAAATTTGCGCTCGGCAAAATATCTCGCCGAGCATATCGCCGAAGTGCCCGTGATGATCTTCGCGTGCGTGAAAAAATACACCGATCGCGCGCGCGCCGGGCAGCCGATGTGGGGTGCGATCTATCCGGCGATTCAGAATCTGTGCCTGGCGGCGCGTGGCTACGGACTCGGCACGTCGATCACCGGGATGCATACGATGTTCGCCAAGGAAATCGACGCGATGCTCGGCGTGCCGCCCGAGTACGCCAACGTCATCCTGATTCCGATGGGCTATCCAAAGGGACGATGGGCGCGACCTGATCGCAAGCCGGCCCTGCAAGTGACGTTCTGGGAGAAATGGGGCAGCCGGCGCGAGAGCATCCCCGATTGAAGAATCCGCCTTGTGTTTTCGTGGCGCTTGGTTGTAGACAAACTAAATCAGCGCGCTGTCCGGTTGATGGAGAGACGGTATGAACAGTTTTGTCGCGACTCGAACGCTCACTGAATATCCGCGCGGCGGCCATCGATGGTCGCTGTTGATTCTCACGGTGCTTGCTTCGATTCTTGGCGCGTACGACTTCCAACTCGCGCCGCTGCTCTCGATTATGCTGCCTGCGCTGCACATGAGCCACACGCAGTATGGCGCCTTCGTCACCTTCGCCGTGCTGATCTCCGGAATCTCGGCGTTCTTCGGCGGACCGCTCGCGGATCGCTACGGCCGCGTCCTTATCATCGACATATGCCTTGGGCTGGTCACCGTCCTCTTGTTCATGAACGTGCTGATCGCGGGCATCGTTTCATTCGTGATTGTGCGCACGCTGATGGGTATCGTGGCCGGCCTCACTGCCGGAGCCGGCGCGGCGCTGATCCGCGATATGTCGCCGCGGCTCAGCCGCGCGCTCGCATTCGGCCTGCTCACGATCGGTCCGGTCGGCGCCAACTTCCTTTCCAACTTCGTCGCCGGCAAGACGCTGCCGATTTATCACACCTGGCAATCGCAAATCTGGATCATGGGATTCATCGCGATCGCGATGTATGTCCCGATCGTGATCTGGCTGTGCGATCTCAGTCCCGAGCTGCGAATGCGGATCATGAAGACCGAAATCCAGGCGCTCGCAGCTGAAGGACGCCTGCCGTCCGCCTCCGAGCTCCCGTCCGGCACCGGTGACGCCTTCAGACGCCTGCTCAGCCATGCCGAAGTCTGGCTGCTGGTGCTCGGCATCGCCGCAAATCTGACCTTGTATTTCGCGATCCAGGGATTCGGTCCGCTGATGTTCACTGAGGCGTTCCACTACCCACCGGCCGAAGCCGCGAGAATGAATCAGTACTTCTGGCTGACGAACCTCGGCGTACTCGTGCTGACAGGGCTCCTGTCCGATCGTTTGCAAGTCCGCAAACCGATCGCAATCGTCGGCGGCATCCTTTCCGCGCTGCTGATGGCTTGGTGGATTCCGACCTTCGGCCGTCAGCTTCCGGAACTCACGCTGGGGATCGTGGCGTCGCTGATGGGATGCTTCCTCGCGATCGCGTACGTGCCGTGGGCCGCTCAATTCTCCGAGACGCTCGAGGACATCTCACCCGCCCTGCAAGCG
>JBAWCX010000353.1:0-3280 GCA_049590495.1 Binatus sp. (SeqCode) | reverse complement strand
AACCGTTTTCTGCGCCGCGGTGGTCGCCCACTGCACCGCAACCGCCGGAGTTTCCGCCGGGAGTCCCGCCGCGCGGATTCGATCGAGCGTCGCGCGCATCCGCGCCGTCGCCATCAGGATCACGATCGTCCCGCCGTGACGACCGCGCCGGTGGCGAGCCGCCGCGACCAGTTCGTCCCACGGCACCGTCGAGTTCGACCCCTTGCTCTCGTCTTCATGCCCGGTGACGAACGCAACGAACGAGCCGTGCCCGCGATGCGTCAGCGGCACGCCTGCGAATGCGGGCCCGGCGATCGCCGACGTGACACCGGGCACCACCTCGAACTCGACATGCGCGCGCGCCAGCGCCTCGGCCTCCTCGCCGCCGCGCCCGAAAATGAACGGGTCGCCGCCCTTGAGCCGCACGACGACGCGCCCCTTGCGCGCGTGCTCGATCAGCATCGCGTTCAATTTCGGCTGCTCGATGCTTTTTTCCGAGCCGCCCCGCTTGCCCGCGTAAATCAGCTCGGCCTTGGCGGGCGCCAGCCGCATCAGCTCCGGACTCACGAGATTGTCGTAGATAACGACGTCAGCGCGGCTGAGAACGTCGGCGCCGCGAATCGTGATCAGATCGAAGGCGCCGGGACCGGCACCGACCAGGAAAACTCGACCGCGCTTCTGTTTCTTCGCGCGCCCGCTCATTCATGCCCAAGCATAGCGGCCGCGCCGCGCGCGAGCATTTTTTCCGCGAGGCGCCTACCGGAATCTTCGGCCGCTGACGGCGCCAAGTTGGGATCACGCGCCTCGATTATCGCGTCCGACAATTCTCGCGAGCCGTCCGGACTAAACAGCATTGCCCAGATTACTAGTGTATCGGCCCGGAGGGCATCGGTCGGCATAGCCGCCCGCACTCCGACGGGAGTCGTGCACGACGCATCGATCGCCGCGAGGAACGCGCGCTCGGCCGCTGTTTCATAAAATGCGTGCGGGTCGTTGATCGCGGCGAGTGCACGATCGAGTTCATCTCCTCTACGATCGGCCAGCGTTTCGATCGCGAGCGCGCCCTGCCCTCCGGCCGGAATAAAATCGCGCGCGTCGAGCTCGACGAATTTCGCATCCTTCACTCGCCCCAGCCGTTTCAATCCCGCCATCGCGATTATGATCGCGTCGAAGGTGCCGTCGGCCACGCGCGCCAGACGCGTATCGACATTGCCGCGGAGCGGCAGCACCGCAAGCCCGCGATTCATCCTCAGAGCCTGGAAGCGCCGCCGCGACGACGACGTCCCGAGCCGCGCGCCCGCGGGCAGGGCAGAGAGCGCCCAGCCATCGCGCGTCACTAAAATATCGGACGTGTTCTCGCGCCCCGGCACGGCAGCTATGCGAAATTGCGATGGCAGCACAGCGGGGAGATCTTTCATCGAATGGACTGCAGCGTCGATCGCGCGATCGGCGAGCGCCTGTTCGAGTTCCTTTATAAAGAGTCCCTTCCCGCCGACGTCAGCGAGCGACGCCGACGTCATCTTGTCGCCGCTGGTGCGAATCTCGACGATTTCAATTTCGATTCCAGAAATTTGCGCCGCTAGCCGCGCGCGCACGATCGACGCCTGCGCAATCGCCAGCTTGCTCGGGCGGGAGCCGATTCTGATTTTGAGCGGCATCGGGGAACCTAACCCCTAACCCCTTCCCTCGAGGGAAGGGGAATTACCGCTTGTAGGAACCTTGCTGTCCTATCCCCCTCGCCCCCTTTCCAGAATGGAAAGGGGGAACAGAAGGCAAAGAGCGGCTCTGCGATTGCGATTCTGCCACGTTGTGTCTCATCCCCCGAGCCACTTCCCACTGTGGAAGGGGGACAAACGCGTAGGAAGCGGTTACTCGATATCCGCTTCGTCGTCATCTTCGTCTGCGTCGTCGAGGGCGTCGTCTTGCGCGTCGAACTCTGCGCCGAGCAATCGGCGGGCGATCTCGGCTGTGAACGCCGCGTCGAGGGTTTTATCGTCGCGCTGCTTCAGTCCCGACAAAATGCGATGCAGCAATTTGTTGGTCAGCCCGCGCGTGAGCAACTCGACTCGTTCGCGCTCGGCGGGTTCCAGCTGCGCCATCCATCCGCGCGCACGGCCGAGCTCGTCGTCGCGCAGACGCTCGACACTGTAGCGGATGTCTTTGATCGTCGGCGTCAGGTCGAGGCCCGCGAGCCACTTGAGGAACGATTCGAGTTCGAGCTCGACGATCTGCTCGGCCTTTTCCGCTTCGCGCTCGCGGTCTCCGAGCGATCGCTGAACCAGCGCGCCGAGATCGTCGATATCGTAGAGGTAAACGTTTTGCAGCGAGTTCAGCCGCTCGTCGAAGTTGCGCGGCACGCCCATGTCGATCAGAAACATCGGCCGGTAGCGGCGCTCGCGTACCACCAGCTCGAATTCGTCGGGACCCAGGATTGGCTTGGTCGACGCGACCGATCCGATCAGCACATCAACCATCTTGAGGTACGGTTTGTAGTTGTCGTACGGCACCGCGGTGCCGCCAAGTTCGCGCGCGAGCGCGACCGCGCGATCGAAAGTGCGCGAGGTTATCAGGATCGACTCGACTCCGAGCGCGCCCAACTGCCGCGCGGTCAACTCCGCCATCTTGCCCGCGCCCATCAGCATCACGGTCTTGTCTTTCAGCGTGTCGAAAATCTGGCCCGCGAGCGCGACCGCCGCCGAGCTGACTGACACCGACCCATGACCAATCAGCGTGCCCTTGCGCACGCGCTTGGCGACCGTGAACGCCTTGTGAAATGCGCGATGCAAAATCAACCCGACACTGTGCGCCTCGGACGCCTGCGCGTAGGCGAGCTTGAGCTGACCCAGTATCTGCGGCTCGCCGACGACCATCGAATCGAGGCTCGCGCCGACGCGGAACAGATGACGTGCGGCGTCGCGCCCGGCAAAACTGTAAACTGACTCGGCGAACTCGGTTTGCACGACGCTTCGATCAGCGGCCAGAAATTTGAGCGTCTCATCGGCGGCGCGCGCCGCGTCCGCCGCGACTCCCACCACCTCGACACGATTGCAGGTCGAGATTAGAGCCGCCTCGGCGACCGCTGGGCACGACTCGCGCAGCCTGTCCAGCGACGCGACAATTTCGTCGTCGGCAAATGCCAGCCGCTCGCGCAACCCGACGGCGGCGCTGCGATGGTTAATGCCCACGATGAATAGAGTCTGATCCATTTTCAGCCGAAGCTGCCGCCGTGCTTGCCCGGAAAGATCAGGTTAACTCCCACGAACGATCCAACCAACACGCCCAGCAAGACGATGGTGAGCGC
>JBAWCX010000352.1:0-2449 GCA_049590495.1 Binatus sp. (SeqCode) | reverse complement strand
GCACGGGATAGTACCAGGGCGGCGGCTCTTCGTAGTTGAGCCCGTCCTGGATCGCGACGGCGTCCTCCAGATGCTTCGTCGCGTCGTCATGGTGGCCTTGCGCGGAATCGATCTCGCCGGCCAGCGTCGCCGAGCCCATCGCGAGCAATCGATTTTCGGAATTGAATCCCACGATCCGCTCGGGCGGCGTCGCCGCGACGATCTCGTCGAGTTTCTTTTTCTCATTCAGCGCGTCGTCGGCGCGATTCTTCGCCGCGAACGCAAGACCGCGCGCGTAGTGCCAGACGCCGGTCGTGAACGAGAGATCCGCGGGCGGCGCCGGCTCTTTGAGAATCGTGTCCCACTTGGCGAACCGCGCTTCGGTGAAACATCGCGTCGGCGACATGACTTCCGCCATCGGCATCTGGCGCATCATGTCGAGTGGCACGGCGTCGTCGAGTTGGCGCGACGCTTTGAACGCGCCGCGGCTGTTGCCCTCCATCATGTACGAGATCCACAGGAACTGGATGTTGTGCGGCACGTACATCATCGGATAGATGCCCTTGGGATTGCGTTCGCGAAGGTAAATCTTGTCGGCCTTGATCGCGGCAACATTGGCGGCGGCGGACGCGTCGTAGTCGCCGACGCGAAAGTAGATATGCGAGGGCATGTGCACGATATGGCCGGCTGCGGGCGCGAGCTTTGGGAGCCGCCCTGCACTTGCGAGCGCGCGGCCCGGATCGGGCGATGCTTCGACGGCGTGGATATAGTAGTGATTGGCGCCGAGGTGCTCCGGATGCTTCGCGATGACCCCTTCGAGCGTCGCGACAATCTCGTCGGTGCCGGCCGCCGGCTTGCCCTCGGGCGTCCAGAGCGCCCACGGATGCAAGTCCATCATCGATTCGGCGAACAGCGCGCCGGCGTCGGGATCGTCGGGATTATTGTGCGCGACCTCGCGCATCGCGTTCGCATACGCGAGCTGAAGCGCGTCGTTCATCTTGCCGTCGGGCGCGTAACGCTTGGCGAGCGCGTCGATATATTCGCGCTCGGGCGCGCTGGCGTTCGCCTCGAGTGACTGGGCCTTGGCGATCGCCGCGTAAGCCAGCTTGCCGCGATCGGTATCCTCGGGCTGATTGATATTCGGCCCGAGCGAAAGCGCGATTCCCCAGTACGCCATCGCCATCCCGGGATCGTATTGAGCGGCCTGTTTGAACGAGCCGGCCGCCTCGTCGTGATTGAAGGCGTACACGAGGGTCAGTCCCTGGTCGAAGAATTGCTGCGCGAGTGTGGAATTGGTTTTAGTAGTGACCGGATGATGCAGATTGCCAAGGCCGTCGAAAATGGGCTCGTGCGTCGCGTCGATGGATGCCTGCAAATCGCTGGTGTCAGCGCGCGCGCCAACGGCCGACGTCAAGCACATCAACAGGAGAGCGCCCGCAAAAAGAAACCGTCGATTCATCGCGTCATCACCTGCACGTCGTTTAGCCAGGAAAAGAAAGATCGGGATTCTTCGCTTCGCTCTAGAATGACACAAGACGGAATTTCAGAAGAAGAAGGCGAAAAAGAGCAATTCGCCTCCGCTCCAATAAGTTCTAACAGGGACGCAGTCCCGCATCTTTTCTTGGTACTGGGTGCAGGGGTCACCCCTGCCCAAGGAAGTGTGAAACCCACGGCGGGTTTCACGTTAAATAAAGTGATTTCCCTACCCCTGTCCCTTCCGCGTGCGCCATGGGGGAGTGGACGGGCTGGCGTGCGCGCGGCAAGATTGACGAGGCGGCCCCGCCGCCATCGCGATGAACCCCGAGACAGACTCCAATACGCAAGATCTGACGCCCGGCTTCAGCGGGCTGCGCGTCGTTGCTTTCGAGAGCCGGATGGCGGCTGAAGTCGCGACGATGATCGAGCGGCGCGGTGGCGTCGCGATTATCGCTCCTGCGATGCGCGAGGTGCCGCTCGAGGACAATCGCGCGGCGCTGGATTTCGCCGAGCGCCTGCTCGGCAACGAAAGCGAGTTCGATGTGGTCATCTTCATGACCGGCGTCGGCACCCGCGCGCTGTTTGCGGCGATGGAGACGCGGCATCAGCGGGGGGAGCTGGTATCGGCGTTGGCCGCGATCACGACCGTCGCGCGCGGGCCGAAACCGATTCGCGCGATGCGCGAGCTCGGGATCGAGCCGTCGATCGTCGTGCCGGAGCCCAACACCTGGCGCGAAGTGCTGAGCGAGCTCGCGTCGCGAGTCGAGCTCAAGGGCAAGCGCGTCGCAGTGCAGGAATACGGAGTCTCGAACCACGAGCTGACTGCCGGGCTCGAGGCACGCGGCGCACGCGTCACGATTGTGCCTGTGTATAGATGGACGCTGCCTGCCGACCGCGCGCCGCTGCGAGCTGCGTTGAACGCGATTGCGGCGGGCGCGGCGGATATCGCCATTTTCACGAGCTCGAACCAAGTCACCAACGTCATCCAGCTCGC
>JBAWCX010000351.1:0-7380 GCA_049590495.1 Binatus sp. (SeqCode) | reverse complement strand
ATGTTTACGTCTATGCGGTCGCGCTGAACGACGCTGGCAAGACCAGTGCGGCTATCGAAACGCTGGAGCGTTCCATCAAAACGCATCCTTATGACCGCGATTCACTTGCCGCGCTGGTGAACTTCCTTGAACAGACCGGCGATCGCGCCAAAGCGCTGACCTACGCGCGGCGCCTTAGCGAGCTAGAGCCGGAAAATCCAGTAGTTCGCCGCATGCTGCGAGAGCTGGCTCAGCATCAGCCCGGCTGATACTAAGACCGAATCGAGACTCTCATCCGTTTCGCCCTGGACAGGCATTGTACCTTGGTACAATAGCCGCCTCGCAGCCGCACATTTTAGAATCGCCGTCAGTAAGTGACGCGGATGCTTACGACAATACAGATCTGATCCAATTCCGAAGACGCCTGCCGAGGGAGGGCGATTCCCGATGAACGTTCGATGCCAAAAGGTTGCTTCGGCTATGATGCTATTTGCTTTTCTGATCGTTGCCGGACTCTTCAGCTCAACGCCAGTTTCGGCTCAGCAGATCACCGGCGTGCCGGGTTCGCCCAGCGCCACCGTCACGCTTGATGGCAAACAACTCCCGCCGCCACCGATGCCGTTCGGCGGTGTGATCAAAGAAAACGCCAAAGATTCCACGCCGTGGTGGCCGCCGCGCGTGGTGCCGCCAAAGGGCGCACCCAACGTCCTCCTGATCATGACCGACGACCAGGGCTACGGCGTTTCCGGCACCTTCGGCGGGGTCATCCCGACCCCCGCTCTGGATCGTATCGCCAAAGCGGGATTACGGTACACCGAGTTCCACTCAACCGCGCTCTGCTCGCCCACGCGCGCTGCGCTGATTACCGGCCGCAACCATCACTCGGTGGGCTACGGCGTGATCGGCGAGATGTCTACTGGGTATCCGGGTTACGATTCCGTCATCGGTCCAGAAAGCGCCACGATCGGCACAATCCTTCGCGACAACGGCTATGCCACATCTTGGTTTGGGAAAAATCACAACACGCCCACCTATCTGTACAGCGTAGCCGGTCCCTTCGACCAATGGCCCGTGGGGATGGGTTTCCAGTATTTCTACGGATTCATGGGTGGCGAGACCGACCAGTGGACGCCCTATCTTTATCGCAATACGACCCCGGTGTTTCCGTGGATCGGGAAGTCCGGCTACAACCTCACCACCGATCTGGCGGATGACGCCATCAGATACCTGAGCGCTCTGAACGCGGCTGCGCCCGACACACCGTTCTTCCTCTACTACGTGCCCGGCGGCACCCACTCACCGCATCAGCCGACCAAAGAGTGGATTGACAAGTTCAAAGGCAAGTTCGACATGGGCTATGAGAAGTTGCGCGATCAGATCTTCGCCAACCAAAAGCGCCTCGGCGTGATCCCGCCGGATACCCAGCTCACACCGTGGCCGGATGGGCAGGCCGCCTATGGTGGCGCGAAGCTACCGAGGTGGGACTCGCTCTCGATGATCCAGAAGCAGCTATATGCGCGCGAGGCCGAGGTCTTTGCCGGCTACGCTGCCTACACCGACCATGAGATTGGCCGCGTCATCCAGGAGGTTCAGGACGAAGGCAAGTTGGACAACACGCTGATCATCTACATCGTCGGCGACAATGGCACCAGCGCCGAAGGCACTTTGGAAGGTACGTTCAACCAGATGACCGCCTACAACGGCATACTGACGCTCCCGGAGGTAGTGCAGATGTTGCACTACAACGAGTGGGGGTCGGACAAGACCTACCCGCACATGGCGGTGCAATGGTCGTGGGCGTTTGATACGCCGTTCAAATGGACCAAGCAGGTAGCGTCGCACTTTGGCGGCACCCGGCAAGGTCTGGCGATGTCATGGCCCGGTCACATCACCGATGTCGGCGGCATGCGCCCGCAGTTCCACCATGTGATCGATATCGTTCCCACCATCCTCGAAGCCACTGGGATCAAGGCGCCTGGCGAGGTCAATGGCATCAAGCAGAAACCGATTGAGGGCGTGAGCATGGCCTACACATTCGACAAGGCCAACGCGAACGCACCGTCGAAGCACGATACGCAGTACTTCGAGATGTTCGCCAACCGCGCGATCTATCACGACGGTTGGGTCGCGGCGACGACGCCGCCCGCGGCGCCATGGATCCTGGGAACGGCTCAGCTGCCTGACATTAACAATTACAATTGGGAGCTCTACAACATTGCCCAAGACTACTCAGAATATGACGATCTGGCCTCAAAAATGCCGGACAAGCTGAAGGAGATGCAGTCGCTGTTCCTGACCGAAGCCGCGAAATATCAGGTCCTCCCAATAGACAACTCGATCCTCCCGCGAATCGTGACGCCGAGACCAAGCGCGGTCGCGGGGAAAACGCTTTTCAGTTATACAGGTGAGAACGCCGGAATTCCGGTCGGGAATGCTCCCAGCATTTTAGATAGGGACTACACCATCACCGCCGATGTAACGCTCCCCTCAGGCAAGGCCGAAGGAATGATCGTGACTCTGGGCGGCCGTTTCGGCGGCTACGGCCTCTACCTGCTCAAGGGCAGGCCGGTCTTCGACTACAACCTTCTCGACCTTAAACATTATCGTTGGGAAGGCGGCGTTGGAGGCAACGACTGGTTAGGCGACGGGCTCAAACCGGGTAAGCACACGATCGTGTTCGACTTCAAATACGACGGACCAGGCGCGGCAAAGGGTGGCACCGGAGTACTCACGGTTGACGGCAAGGAACTGGCCCGCAAGACCATTCCGCACACGATTCCGTTCCTTATGGCGATCGATGAATCCTTCGACATTGGGAGCGACACGCGCACCGGTGTGAATGACGACTACCAGCTGCCGTTCCACTTCACCGGGACCATCAATAAACTGACGTTCAAGCTCGGACCGTCGCAGTTGCTGCCGACCGATCAGAAAGCCGCTGAAGACGCCGCGAAGAGCGCGGACAACTAAGCGCCCTGTGAACGCTCTATTCGCAAGTACCGCAATGATCGAAGGAGGAGCCGGCGTGGCCCTGTTGTGTCTGCCATCGGCAGCGGCGCTTCTACTGCTGGGCAAACCGCTCGAAGCGCCTGCCGCATTGACCGTCGCCCGCATCGGCGGAGCGGGATTGCTCACGCTCGCAGTAGCATTCTGGCTTGCGCGCCGAGACTCGCAAAGTCGCGCCGCGAGAGGATTGGTGGCAGCGGTGGTGCTCTAATCTCGGTGCAGTTTTTATTCTTGGGGCTGCTGGCCTGCGATCGCAGTCGGTCGGCATCGCTTTGTGGCCCGCAGTTGTGTTGCATACGGCAATGACCGCCTGGTGTATCGCGAGCCTGCTGACTAGGAAAGAAGAGTTACGCGAGCGCTTACATGGGTGAAACACCGGTCGATCGAGGGGAGCGAACGAGAGTCGAGCTGTGGATTAGCGGCGCGGCTGTCGTTCTGCTCGGGCTACTGAGCCTCCTCGTTCTGCGTCCATTTATATCTGCGGCGGTATGGGCTGTGATTCTTTGTTTCACGACGTGGCCCCTGTTCCTGAGGCTTGAAGGACTGCTCGGCGGACGACGGACTCTTGCGGCGCTTATAGCTACGTTTTTCCTCGCAGCCGTGGTAGCAGCGCCAGTTGCTATCCTGGGAGCTACCCTGGCCGACAATGTATCGAGTCTGGTCACCGCCGGTCAGAAGCTTATCCAGGAAGGTCCTCCGGGTCCTCCCGACTGGGTCGCGAGCGTGCCCCTGATTGGCGGCCGTGTGGCAGACTACTGGAACTCCCTGAACCAGAGCGGTTCGGTGCCGTTACATGAATTGGCGAAGCTGCTGCCCGCGGCGAAGAAGATTGCGGGTTGGGGCGGGCGGGCGCTCGCTGGCGGAATCATTCAGATCGTTTTAAGTCTGCTGATCGCGTTCTTCTTTTATCGCGATGGACACACCGCCGCCAATCAACTTCAAGCGGCGCTTCATCGGATAGCCGGAGAGAGAGGCGATCGGCTTCTTGACCTTGCGGGCGCGACGATTCGGGCCGTCGTTTACGGCGTTCTCGGTACAGCGCTTCTGCAGGGCGTAGTCGCGGCTATCGGCTTCGCTATCGCCGGAGTTCCTGGCTCCGTGTCCCTTGGATTCGTCACTTTTGTGATGTCCTTTCTACCAGGCGGACCGCTGTTAGTCGCAGCGCCTGCTGCGTTCTGGCTGTCTCGGCAAGGCTCGATGGGATGGGCGGTCTTTATCATGGTGTGGGGAGTGATGGTCGGGATGCTGGACAATGTGGTGAAACCGTTGCTCATCAGCCGCGGCGGCTCGACGCCGATGATTCTCGTGATGCTTGGAGTGTTAGGAGGAGCGCTCGCCTTCGGCGTTATCGGTATGTTCCTTGGACCGACGCTGGTGGCACTGAGCTATAGCCTGTTCGAGCAATGGTCGCTGTCGGCGGGCGGGAGCCAGGAGACCGGCACGACGATCTGACTACGCCGACCGCTGCGACCGCTGCTTAAAGATCGAAACGAACACTTAGATTAGATTCGCCGAATGTAAAGGGAAGAGATATTGTACCTTGGTACAATATCCGCAGCGCGAGTGTGCGCGCACAATGTGCTGTCAGTATTCGAGTGGATGACCAAGCATACAATCTACCGGTAGGGGATACGTCCCTTATTGCCTGTCAGCACTGCGATCTGTTGCAGCGCATCCCGGACCTTGCGCCCGGCGCGTCAGCGCGCTGCCCAAGATGCAACAAGGAGCTGTGGCGGCATCGGGTCGACTCGCTCAACCGAACGCTCGCGCTCACGGTGGCAGCCGCGGTGCTTTATGTGATCGCGAACTCAGTGCCGATGCTCGGACTCACGATCGTGGGGCGCGACGCTTCGACCACGGTCATCGGAGGCGCCCAGCACCTCTGGGACAACGATCAGAAGATCGTCGGCGTGCTGGTCCTGTTCACGGCGGTCATCGCGCCGGCGCTGCAAATAGGCCTGATGCTGGCGATCGTGCTCGGCGGCATGCGCCAGCGGCCGCCGCGATGGGTGGGAACGCTGCTGCGCTATCACCCGACCACGCGCATCTGGAGCATGATCGAGGTCATGATGGTCGGCGTGCTGGTTGCGCTGGTCAAGATTGCGGACTACGCGACGGTAATTCCAGGAATGGCGCTGTTCGTGCTCTGGGTGCTGGTCTTCATTTTGGCAGGGATGTCGGCCGCCTTCGATTCGCGAGACGTCTGGGAAAGGATCCAATGGGCGGACGAAGCGCAGCGCGAAGCTGTCGGCGATAGCCTGGCAGGGGAAACCTCGTGAGTTCGACCGGCATTACCGCGATGCAACAAGGTCTGCAGAGCTGCGAAGGCTGCGGACTGCTCTCCCGTCCCGCGCCGGGCGCGGAAGAAGGACTGTGCCCGCGCTGTGGCGAAGAGCTCGCATTTCGCAAGCCGGCCAGCTTCCAGCGGACCTGGGCATACTTGCTCGCCGCGGCGATCTGCTACATCCCGGCCAACGTGCTGCCCGTCTTGACGACGACTACAGCGGCGGGCGCCGAGTCCGACACCATCCTGCAAGGAGTAGTGCTGCTGTGGTCGCCGACCGGATGGCCGCTGTCGATCATAGTGCTGGTCGCGAGCATCATGATTCCGAGCGCGAAGATCCTGGCGCTTGGATACTTGCTAATCACGGCGCAGCGCGGCTCAGTCGCCAACAATGAGCACCGGGTCCAGATGTACAGGATGGTCGAGTTCATCGGACGCTGGTCGATGGTCGATGTATTCGTCGATACCTTCACCGCGGCTCTGATTCAGCTACAACCGCTCATGTCGGTAGAGCCGGGACCCGGCTTGATATTCTTCGCGGCTGTGGTGGTGTTTACCATGCTCGCCGTCGAGTCGTTCGATCCACGGCTGATATGGGACTCGGCAAGTTCGCAAGCGGCAGATTCGAAAGAGGTTACCTATGCCTGATCGCGATCCACCACGTTCTTCAGTTCCCGAGTCGAGGAACGTGCCCAAGAAGCGCACGCGGCTCTCGCTCGTTTGGTTCATCCCGATTCTGGCGGCGGTTGTCGGCGCATGGGTGGCAGTGACGCGGGTGCTGAGCGAAGGGCCCAAGATAACTATCGTGATGAAATCGGCGGAGGGCCTGGAGGCCGGCAAGACCAAGATTCACTACAACGGCGTCGATATCGGCACGGTTACAACGATAGAGCTGTCGCCGGATCACCAAACCGTGATCTTGAAGGCGCAGATGGCGCCCAAGACGGAAGCCTTTCTCGTCGCAGATACGAAGTTCTGGGTCGTGCGCCCTCGGATATCCGGCGCCAACATTACGGGGCTGGGCACGCTCATCTCCGGGGCATACATCGGCGTCGAAATAGGCTCTTCGCAGGAGAGCAAGAGCGACTTTGTTGCGCTGGAAACGCCGCCCGTGATAACCGGCGGCAGCCCCGGCCGCTTTTTCATCCTGAAGACTCGGGACTTAGGCTCGCTTGACACCGGCACGCCAATCTACTTTCGGCGGCTACAGGTCGGCCAGGTGGCTTCGTACGCACTCGACGACGACGGCAAGAATCTGACGGTCAAGGTCTTCGTACAAGCGCCCTACGACCAGTACGTCAACCCAAACACGCGCTTCTGGCAGGCGAGCGGAATCGATTTGTCACTCTCGGCGAGCGGCCTTAGCATAGAGACACAGTCGGTACTGTCGATCCTTATAGGTGGCGTCGCGTTCGAGACGGCTCCGAACGTTCTGATCTTGCCGCCGTCCGACGAGAATGCCGTCTTCACCCTATACAGCAACCGGACTGAAGCCTTCAATCCGCCTCCGCGAAATCCGCAAACCTATCAGCTCATATTCAAAGACTCAGTGCGGGGGCTTTCGCCCGGGGCGCCGGTTGAGTTCCGCGGCATCAAGATCGGAGAGGTCTCGGATATCAGCGCCCAGATCGATCTCAAGACTTTCCAGTTCCTGGCGCCGGTGACGATCCGTTTGGACCCACAGAGACTAGGGGTCAAGGTCTTTGATCTGGGGCCCGGCGGGAACCTCGACACTATGCGTCGGAAGCTAATCGACGCAATGGTGGCGCACGGGGTCCGGGCGCAACTGAAAACCGGGAACCTCCTTACCGGGTCTGTGTTTGTGTCGCTCGACTTCTTCCCCGGCTCACCGCCGGCAACGGTTGACTGGTCGCAAAACCCAGTGCAACTTCCGACGACTTCGGGGCAGCTCGAAGCGACCGAGGCCTCGGTGGAGAACATCATCAAGAAACTCGACAAGGTCCCGTTCCAGGAGATCGGAGAAGACCTGCACAAGGCGATCGGCGAGCTGGATACGACGCTGGTGAGTGCACAAGGTACCTTATCGAGTGCGCGCGGTGCGCTGGTGAGTGCGCAAGGTACTCTGGACAACACCAGCAATCTCACCGAGC
>JBAWCX010000350.1:0-8699 GCA_049590495.1 Binatus sp. (SeqCode) | reverse complement strand
GCCTGCGGCCTCGCGCGCTGAATCGACCTTCGCCGCGTCGACGCGCGCGGTCGCGATGTACTGATCGTATTGGTTCTGCGCCACCACCTGTTCATTGAGCAGGGCGCTGAACCGCTGCGCATCCCGCTGCGCCCTGAAATTGTCCGCGTCGTCTTCGCGAACGTTCGCGAGCGCTGCCGCATAGTCCTGCTTCGCCGACGCGACCTGGGCCACTGCCAGTTCAAGTTGAGCCCTGGCCTGCTCGACCGCGACCTCGTAGTCGCGCGGATCGATCTCGACGAGCAGTTCGCCCGCTTTCACCCGGTCGTTGTTCTCGACATGGACCTGGATCACAGTCCCGTTGATGCGCGAGCTTAAAGGATCGATATGACCGTCGATTTGCGCGTCGTCAGTGGATTCGAACGATTGCAGGTAATTCCACCCGAAGGGCGAGAGCGCGCCCAACGCGAGAACCAGCAAGACTACCAATACAACTCGCTTGCTTATGCGGTGGAACCATGGATTTCCGCCCGAAGTGCCATGCTCTCCTTCGCCCGCTTCGCCCAATTCGCCCAATTCGATGAGGCGGCCGAGATCCTCGCCGGAATCTCTGCGCAGAGCATTGAACGGATCGCTCGAATCGGTCGGCTCGCCGATTACATCCGAGCTGCCTCGCAAATCGCGATAGCTTTGGCCGTTCGCGAATGATGTTTCGTTGCTGTTTTCAATGATGTTGTTCATTTTGCCAGCCTTTAATGCTTGTATATACAAGAGTCAGACCAAAAAAACCTTCAATCCGCCCATGGCATCCGGATTGCTCTGTGCTAGCGGAGGCCAACAACATGGCAGCTAAGAACCTTACGACTCAGATGACGCCTTGCAGCAGCCCGCTGCCCGACCTCGAAGTTCCGATGATCAATACGATGGTGACCTGTCTGGGGATCGAACACGGAAAGTTGAACGGCCTTGATATGCAGTTGGCTTGCGTTGCCACCAGGCTCGCCCGCGATCCCGGGGCGGCTAGCGCGCAACAACGAGCCCTTCAGGTGTGGGACGAGATACGCCAGGATCTATGGTCCCATCTGCAAATCGAAGACGGGCTGGTCTCTTGGGGCGAGGCGCATCACGCAATTCCATATGACTTGCTCGATACTCTGAAGAACGAACGTCAGGAGATGGGCAAGTTGATGACCGCGCTGCATGGGTTGTCGTCGGCGGGTCTGGATCGTGAACCGCAAAAGGTCGCGGACGGCGGCGGCTTCGCGCAGACCCTGCTGGCGTTGGCCCGGACGCTCGACTCGCATGTTGAGCGCTATGACGGTGAAGTCCTGCCCTCGATACTGCGCGCACTCTTCCACAAATAGCGTTCCCGATTCGCACGCGGGAAGCGACAACCTCGGACCGAAACAATTTCTACGCGCTTAGCTTACGAAGGGCGGACCTCAACTCTGCGACAGTATCTGTACCGAGGCGCCGACCGACTTCTGCTTGAGCCTTCTGCCAAGCTGGAAGGCATTTGCGAATCAACGCCTGACCCTTGTCGGTCACTTCGATCAGATGGCTGCGGCGATCCACGTCCTGCACGAGCCGCAGCCAGCCCCTGGCGCACATCCGCTCGACGTTGCGGCTGAGCGTCGATTCATCCAACTGGAGATGCACTGTCAGCTCCGCTGGCCGAGCCTGTTTTCGATTGGCGACCGAAACGAGCACGCTGAACTGGCTGGTCTTCAATCCGGCGTTTGCAAGCGCGCCGTCATAGATCGCGCTGACCATCCGATTCAGCTTGCGCACGCAACCACCGACGCATGCGGCTTCAATACTCCTGGTATCAACACTTTTGGCATCCGCAGTCATAGTCATTGTATATGCACGCATTCGCCGCTGGTCAAGCGACGACTCCGTAACTTCGCCCAGGAACGAAACTGATCAACCTCGGCTATCGTCGCCTGTCTTTCGAAATTGGGGAGTGGTCGCATTTCGCGACCGATTTTTGCCTTTCGCGACTCGACGAGCCTCGGCCGGCACACGATTTGTGCGCCCACTTTTCACGCCTCCGACAGTAGAGGTTGCAGCCGCTAACGGCGTTTGCTGATTTCTGGACCTCGCCGAGAGAGAAGCCATGCAGGCTTTCAAGACTACGTTTATCGCATCTATGGGCGCCTTTTTGATTGGCGCCGCTTCTGTTGCGCCCGACATGGCGGTCGCGGCAAAGGTCGTAAATTCGGATTCCGCTCCCAAGTCCCGCAGCGAACGCAAATCGGGCGTTACTTTCCCCGTAACTCACTCCGACGGCGCAAACTTCGACCCCGGTGATGGAGCGGGATATTCGGCGTTGGGTATCGCCAGGATCAACGGAAGCCGCGTCGCCGTCTATGCCCTCCAGAACGGTGCAAAGCTCAACGATGTAGCCGGTGAAGGCCAGGGCTTCGCCGATGTCTTCGACAGCGCGGGTCATCTGCTACGGCGCTTTACGTTTAGAGAAAATCTCAACTCGCCGCCGCAAATCATGGAATACATTTCTCTGCCTCCGCGCTGAGCGAGTTGATTAAAGATGCGGCATAGAAAAATGAAAAAATTGATAGCGGCATTGGTGGTCGTCTCGGCACTTGCCTGGATCCAACCAGTGCTCGCTCAGAGCGACGACGATTACAACCCGGGAGTCTCAAGTGACTCACCTGCGGTTCCCGAATTGGGCGAGTCCTGGGACGTCGGTCCGTACTCACCCGCCGGCCCCGCGCTCGCTCCCGCGCCAGAGGAGCCGATGGACTCTGAGTCGGCGCCGTTGCTCGGAGGCTTCACGCCGGCGCCTCCGTTTATGCAGCGGCCCGAAGGTCCCTTCGCGCAACCGTTTGTAAATCCGACAATTCCCGCGACCGGCATGCGGGAACTGCCGGGCGCGCCTCAGGGTGTTTTCGGCCGGTCGATTCGTTGAAGTGCGGAAATCCCGGGCCGCACTGAAAGTTGAGAGGAGTCCACAGGATGAAGCTCGGAGGTCGGTGTCCGAATTGCGACTATGAATTTGAAGCTCCCCTGGTCCAGAACGCATTGCAGCGCGCCGGAAAGCATTTCAAGGCAGGTGACGTACTGGTTTGCGTCGGTTGCGGACTCTGGCTGCTTCTAGAAGTCGATTCACGCGATAAAAGCCTGCTAGTCGTCCGCGAGATCACGGCAAAGGAACTGCTCGCACTGCCCGTTAGCTCGCTTGAGTTGATGCGCAAGGCGACTAAAGCGATCGAATTCATCAGGACCTGACCGGGCTTCCCGACGTTCCCACAGATTGGATGCCGGCCCATCGGAAAGCTGGGCCGCATTTCGACAGTGTAATTGCATTTCGCGACCGATTTTGCCTTTCGCGAACTCGATTGGGTTCTCGGTCGGCACAATTTCCAGGCACTCGCAGCAAAGTCTTTTAGGCACGGCCCTTGCGTGGTTAAGTGGCTGCTTAATATAATTAAGCATCCGCATAATGGGGAGCCAAACGACAATGCCACAGCAGCGCGATTTGAATCGCACGCGGGAACGGATCATGGCGGCGGCGCTAAAGGAGTTCGCGGCGAGAGGATTTGCCGGCGCGCGAACTGACGCGATCGCCCACCGTGCGCACGTCAACGAGCGCATGATCTTTTATTGCTTCGAATCCAAAGAGGGACTCTATCGAGCCGTACTCAAGCAAAAGTTGGCTGCCAAAGCAGCAATGATCGAATCGACGCCGGACGAGGACTTCGGCAGCAGCCTGGTCACCGGGTTTGACGAGTGTTGCGACGATATCGACTCGCTTCGGATGTGGCAGTGGGAGGCGCTCGACAAGACTAACCGCAAACTGGTCGCGGAAGAGGAACGTCGAGCCTTCTTGCAGTCCGAGCTTGCTCGCTGGCGGCGAGCGAAAGCCAGCGGAAGATTACCTGCCGACGCCGACGAAGAGATGTTGCTCCTGGTGAGCTGCGCCTTGAAAGTATTTCCCCTGATCCTGCCTCAGGTCGTCTCGATGGTTACCGGCATGGACCCGCTCGATCCCAAGTTCCGGCGCAAATGGACCGCCTGCCTGGAATGTATAGGGCAGCGGCTCTTCGCTCCTCACGTAACCGGCGGCGACGAGCTCGAGCGGGAAAAGGGAGACAGGGCCGCGAAGGCCACTAAGCGCTCTCCGTCACTTGCAGCAGCGGGTGGCGGCCGGCATCTAGGCTCATAACTTCACGGTCGTAGGCGATTGCAGGTAGTTTTTATGAATCGCATTCAGTTGCGCCAATTTCGATTGACGACGGCATCCGTCGCATTGCTAGTGGCACTCCTTCCGGGCTGCAATCGAGCGATTGCGCCGCAGGCGCCGCCACCGTCGAAGGTCACAGTCAGCCAACCGCTTCAGCGCGACGTGATCCGATGGGATCAATACAGCGGATATCTCTCGTCCCCCAAAACCGTCACCGTTAGCGCACGGGTTAGCGGACTTATCGAACAGGCTCCTTTCCAGGAGGGTGCGATAGTTCACGCGGGCGAGTTGTTGTTCAAGATTGATCCGCGCCCGTTCCAGGCCGATCTCGATAACAAGAAAGCCGCTGTCGCCCAGGCCAGAGCGACGGCGGACAAGACCAAGGCTGACTTCGCCCGTTCCGTGCAGCTCATCAGGGCCCAGGTGATTGCACCGTCGGATTACGACAACACCAAGGCATCCTACGGCGAGGCGGCGGCGTCGTTGAGTGCGGCCGAAGCGGCTCTCGAAACCTCTCGCCTCAATCTCGAATGGACTGAGGTGAGGGCTCCGATCACCGGTCGCGTCAGCCGAATGAACGTGACGGTCGGTAACCTGGTCAACGGCGGCTCCGGACAGGCGACGGCCCTGACCACCATCGTCTCGATCGACCCGCTCTATGCCTACATCAACGTTCCCGAGAGCGCTGCCCTGCTTTACCAGGAGCGGGCCCTGAAGGAGAACAAGGGCAACGTTGCGGGGGCAAACATTGCCTGTTCTCTGCAACTGGAAAACGAGACGAATTTTCCGCATCAAGGCGCGATCGATTTTGTCGACAACCAGGTGGACGTGAACACCGGAACCCAACAGATCCGCTGCGTGATCGGCAACCCGACGACCATACTGACGCCGGGGCTCTTCGCCCTCACGCGCATCCCGGCCAGCGGACGTTACCAGGCGCTGCTGATTCCCGATGCGGCGGTGAACACCGATCAAGACGAGCGCTACCTTCTGATCGTCGGAGCCAACGACGTCGTGCAGCAGCGGCCGGTCAAGTTGGGCGCGCTGTTCGGCACTCTGCGGTCGATTACCGACGGCCTGAAACCGGGTGAGAGGGTCATCGTCAACGGAATGCAGTTTGCGCAGTCCGGTGCGAAAGTCATCCCCCACGAGGTAGCGGTTCCCACCCAATCGCTGGACGCAATGGAGAGCGACACGGCGGGCCCGCCGATCGCGTCGACGCCGCCCGACATGCGGACCGCCTATCAGTCAGATTCGCAACCTTCCACGAAGGCGCGCCAGTGAAGATCGCGCATTTTTTCATTGACCGTCCGGTCTTCGCGATCGTCCTTTCGTTAGTCGCGATCATCGCGGGATCGATCGCGGTGTTCACGCTGCCGATTGCCCAGTACCCGCAAATCGCGCCGCCGACCGTCACCGTCAGCGCTACCTACCCAGGCGCCAACGCCGAAACTGTCTCCAGAACTGTGGCAACGCCGATCGAAGAACAGATCAACGGCGTCGAGAACATGCTCTACATGTCCAGCCAGTCGACCAACACCGGCAACCTGAACCTGACGGTGACCTTCAAGGTCGGCACCAACCTTGACGTTGCGCAGGTGCAGGTGCAGAACCGGGTGGCGATCGCGCTGCCGCAGCTTCCGCCCGAGGTGCAGCAGGAGGGCGTCATCGTCAAGAAAGCGTCGCCCGACATAACCCTGGCGATCGCGTTCTTCTCGCCGGACGGGTCGCACGACGCGCTGTTCCTTAGCAACTACGTAACCCTGCAAGTGAAGGATCAGATCGCCCGGCTGCCGGGCGTCGGCGACATCAACCTCTTCGGCGTGCGCGACTATTCGATGCGGCTGTGGCTCAATCCTGACGAAATGGCGGCGCGAAACATGACCGCGGGCGACGTCGTCAATGCCGTCAAAGAGCAGAATATCCAGGTGGCAGCCGGAATCGTCGGCGGGCCGCCGCTGCCCAAGCAGAGTTCCGCTTTCCAGTACACATTGAATGCGCAGGGCCGGCTCACCGATCCATCCGAGTTCGGCGACATCGTCGTCAAGGTCGGCGCCGACGGCCGCATCACGCGGTTGAAGGAGATAGGCCGCGTCGAGCTGGGCGCCGCCGACTACGGCACCAGCGTTGATTACAACGGGCACCCATCCGTCGCGCTGGCAGTTTTCCAGCTACCGGGCACCAATGCGATCGACACCGCCAACGTGATCTACGCCAAGATGAAGGAGCTCAAGAAGCACTTTCCTCCCGGCGTGGATTACGCCGTCGCGCACGACACCACACCCTTCGTTCGTGAAAGCATCACGGACCTGATCAAGACGCTGCTCATAGCCATCAGCCTGGTGGCGCTCGTGGTGCTCGTATTCCTGCAGAGCTGGCGCGCTTCGCTGGTGCCAATCCTGGCTATCCCCGTCTCGCTGGTCGGCACTTTCGCGGCCATGTGGCTGGTTGGATTCTCGCTGAACATGCTGACGCTGTTCGGGCTGGTGCTGGCCATCGGGATAGTGGTCGACGACGCGATCGTCGTGGTCGAGAACGTACAGCGATGGCTTGACGAGGGCGAAAGCCCGCGCGACGCGGCGTTCAAGGCAATGGACGAGGTCACTCCCGCGGTCATCGCAATCGCATTCGGCCTCTCTGCCGTGTTTATTCCAGTCGCCTTCATTCCAGGTATCACCGGCCGGTTCTATCAGCAGTTCGCGCTGACGATCGCGTTCTCGACCTTGCTCTCTGCCTTCATCTCGCTGACCCTCAGTCCTGCTCTGTCGGCGCTCTTGCTCAGGCCCCATGACGCGAAAAAGGACTGGCTGACGACGGCACTCGACTCTGCGCTCGGCTGGTTTTTTCGGCTGTTCAACAAGGGCTTCGAGCTGACCAACCAGTAGTACATCAAGTCACTGCATTACGTGGTCCGCTACGGAGTTATCACTCTGATTGTTTACGTGGGATTGGTTTATCTGGCGTACGGCATGTTCAAAATCGTGCCTACCGGATTTATTCCGACCCAGGACCAGGGCTATCTCATCGGGAACGTTCAGATGCCGGACGCATCGTCGATCGAGCGGACCGACGCGGTGATGACGCAACTGGCGGACCTGGCGTTGAAGACCAAAGGGATTCGGGACGCGTTCGCGGTTTCCGGTTTCTCCATCCTAACTGGCGCCAACTCATCCGCAGCCGGGCTGTTGTTCGTTCATTTAACGCCGTTCGCCGAACGCGCCGGCAAGACCGATATGACGGCGGACGCCATCGCGAAGCGGCTCAGGCAAGAATTTAGCGAGGTGGAAGGTGGCCAGGCTGTAGTGCTGATGCCGCCGGCCGTCACTGGGATCGGAAATGCCGGCGGTTTCACCATGCAGGTTGAAGACCGTTCCGGCGCCGCCACGCCCCAGCAGCTCCAGGCGGCGACGCAACACCTGATCGATGCTGCCCGCAGTCGCCCCGAGTTGGGAAGACTATTCTCGACATTCCGCGCCAGCGTCCCGCAGATTTACGTCAACGTGGACCGCGTCAAGGCCAAGCAGCAGAACGTCGCGGTCACCGACGTTTTCACGGCGCTGCAAGTCTACCTCGGCGGCTTCTACATCAACGATTTCAACTATCTCGGCCGCACCTGGCACGTGATGGCGCAGGCCGACGCCCCGTTCCGCGCCACCGTCGCACAGGTGGCGCAGCTCAAGACGCGCAATGCTGCGGGCCAGATGGTTCCGATGGGCGCGATATCCGAGCTGAAGGACATAGTCGGCCCGGACCGCATCCAGAGATTCGATCTATACGGTTCAGCCGACATCATTGGCGCCAACGCACCGGGCTACAGCAGCGGCCAGGCCATCGCCGCGATGGAGGAGGTGGCCGACGCGCAGCTTCCCCGGCAATACAACTACGAGTGGACGGATTTGGCTTTCCAGGAGAAGGCCGCCGGCGGCCTCGCGTTCCTTATCTTCCCGCTCTGCATCCTGTTCGTGTGGCTGACGCACTCGGCGGAATACGAAAGCTTCGCGCTCTCGACCGCGATCATCCTGATCGTTCCGATGTGCCTGCTGTGCGGCATTGCCGCAGTCTGGGCAAGGCACATGGACAACAACATCTTCACCCAGATTGGCTTCGTGGTGCTGGCTGGCATGAGCGTGAAGAACGCGGTGCTGATCGTCGAATTTGCCAAGCAGCAGCAGGAACATCACCCTGAGATGAAGGCCGCGGACGCTGCGATCGAAGCCGCCCGCCTGCGCCTGCGGCCGATCCTCATGACGAGTTTCGCGTTCATCTTCGGCGTGATTCCTCTAATCGTCGCCACCGGCGCCGGCGCCGAAATGAGACAGGCTCTCGGCACCGTGGTCTTCTTCGGCATGATCGGCGTGACGTTCTTCGGAGTGTTCCTGACTCCCGTCTTCTACACCGCGATCCGCTACTTGACTGACCGTCAACCTGTGCCGACTGAGACGCCGCTCAGAAGCGTTCCCGCGTATGCAGACATCGAAGACAGACGGGCGGCCGGAGGCGCGCACCGGTAGGG
>JBAWCX010000349.1:0-2550 GCA_049590495.1 Binatus sp. (SeqCode) | reverse complement strand
TTCCAGGCCATCGAGCGCGCCGCCGATCGCGAAGTGAGACGCCATCTGCGTCGCGCCCGCGCCGCCGGCGTCAGTGTCGAATGTTCGCGCAGCGCCGAAGCGATCGAGACTTTCTTCGAGCTCCAGCTGGAAAGCAGGCACCGTCTCGGAGTTCCGTCGCAGCCGCTGAAGTTTTTCAGATTAGTGCACGAAGTCTTCGCGAAGCTCGACGCGATCGAGGTGTGGTTCGCTTCGCACCAGGGCAAACGGATCGCCGGCGTAGTCGTCCTGCGCGACGGCAACGATCTGCACGCGAAATGGTCCGCGCGCACGGCCGGCAGTCCCGACGGGGCCAGTCACTTAATCTTCATGTCGATTGCCGAGCGGCACGCCCAATGCGCTCGCGCACTCGACTTCGGCCGCACCGACAGCCGCAACTACGGCCTGTCGCGCTTCAAGCGTGAGCTGGGCGCCGCCGCAACCGATCTGCCATACAGCTACTTTCCGCAGATGCCGAGCGTCACCAGCGCCGAAAATCTGACCGGCGTGTGGCAGACCGCCTCTCGCGTATGGCGAAAACTGCCGCCCCCGGTCGCGCGAGTCCTCAATGGAGTGACCTACAGGTACCTCGCATGAGTCGATATATCGCAATCACTCCGGCTCGCGACGAGGAAAAATTCCTGCCGCTGCTGATATACTCCATGGCGTCGCAGAGTTGGACCCCCAGCCGTTGGATAGTTATCGACGACGGTTCCACGGACGCTACCGCCGCAATTCTCGACGACGCCGCCAGCACTTATCCCTGGATCGAATCTCATCATCTGCCGCGCAACCGTCCGCGCGCTCCCGGCGGCGAGTGTGTGATCACCCAGTTCCTCCCGCTCGAAGCCTGTCGGCAGTACGACTACGTCCTGCGGCTCGACGCCGACGTCAGTTTCGAGTCCAACTTCACCGATCTGTTGCGCTCCGAATTCGTGCGCGATCCCAAGCTGGGGATCGCCGGCCCAACCTTGTACGAACCCACCGGCTCAGAGTGGCAGGAGATTCGACAGCCCGAATACCACACGCGCGGCCCGGCCAAGATGTACTCGATCGAGTGCTTTTCCGCGATTGGTGAACTCGATTCCGACGTTGGATGGGACACGCTGGACGAAGCGCGCGCGATGATGCGCGGCTATCGCACTCGCGGCTTTCGCCACATCACCGCCAGGCATCACCGCCCGCAGGGCGAGGCGTCGGGATGGAAGGCGCGGATGAGGGCAGGTCTGGCGGCATATCGAGTCGGTTATTCCCCGTTGTTTATGGCTGCGCGCGCGGCGCGTGAGACGTTTTCGCGCTCGTCGCCGTTTGACGGTGCGCTGTTGCTGGCCGGCTTCCTCAACGGATACCTGCGCGGCGAACCACGCTGCGCGGAGCGCGAGCTTGTCAAATTCATCCGCCGGCATCAGCACCGCCGGCTGCTCTTCCAGGAGTCGCTATGGCGCTGACCGCTTCAATCGACGCCGACCGCGTATCCTCGTCGCTTTGCGAGGAGCCCGTTTCGGTCGGCGGCCACAACGACGCATTTTCTTTCTGGAAACTGCCTCAGGATTGGAGAGTCTCGCTCGAGTCCACGATCGCGGCGTCGCGAGTCGGCGTCGAGCGCTATCTGTTCGAAGAATATCTGTCAGGCGAAGATCGCCGCCCGCCGAGCAGAATGCAGGCCTACTATCGGATCAAGAGCCTGATTCCCGCCGCCTTGCGCCATCGGCTCAACTCCGCGGCAATCAAGATGCGCAGCATGCGCGATTTCCCGCGATGGCCCTGTGAAAGCGCGCTCACCGACTATTGGCGCGATTGGCTGCAAATCAGCCTGCGGACCCTCAACGCGAGCGACGGCTGGCACATCGGATTTTGGCCCGGCGGCGTGAAATGCTGCATCGTGCTGACCCACGACGTCGAAGGGCCGCTCGGCATGCGCCGGATGGAGGAGATGGCGGACCTCGAGGAGCGTTACAATTTCCGCTCGGCGTGGAACCTGCCGCTGGCCCAGTATTCAATCGACTGGAATCTGATAGGCCGGCTCCGTGAGCGCGGCTTCGAATTCGGCGCGCATGGACTCTCGCATGACGGCCGTTTGTTCCGCAGCGAGGACGACTTCAGCGAGCTCGCTCCTATTCTCCAGCAGCGCGCGCGGGCGCACGGTTTGAAGGGCTTCCGGGCGCCTTCGACTCTTCGACGCGCCGAATGGATCGGCAGACTTTCGTTCGATTTCGACTGCAGCTTCTCGGATTCGGATCCGTACGAGCCTCAACCGGGCGGAACCTGCAGCGTGTTTCCGTTTTTTCTCGCCAAGATGGTCGAGCTGCCATACACGATGCCGCAGGATCACACATTGATTCATCTGCTGCGTCGGAGCCCGATGGAGATTTGGGGACCTAAGGCGCAATGGATCGAATCGCTGGGTGGCATGATTCTAACCCTCGTTCATCCCGACTATTGCGGCTCCGGCCGGTATCTCGAGGAATACGAAACTCTTCTCAAGCAACTGAGCGAATTCCAGTCCGCATGGCGCGCGCTGCCGTCTGAAGT
>JBAWCX010000348.1:0-2966 GCA_049590495.1 Binatus sp. (SeqCode) | reverse complement strand
GGATCGGAGCGCGTGGAGCCACCAACTCGATATCAGGCCCTTCAAGGAAAAGTTCTAAGCCGGAGGCTTGAGCTAGCACTGTGACTCACGATCTCACTTTGTGGGGAGTTGGTACCAGTCGCACGATGCGGCCTCATTGGATGCTGCTCGAACTGGGCCTGGAGTACGAGTTTCATGCGATAGGATCGCGCACCGGGGAGACTAAGACCGACGAGTTCATGCGGCTCAATCCCAGGCATAAGATTCCCGTCCTTCGTCACGGATCTTTTATACTGACCGAGAGCGCGGCGATCATTCAGTACCTGAGCGAGACCTTTACGAGTTCCGGATTGATGGCGGCGCCCCTCGATGCTGAGAGCCGGGCCGCTCTCAACGAGTGGTGCTATTTTATCGTGACAGAGCTCGACGCGGGTTCTCTCTACGTAATGCGGCGCCATGTGGGGCTGGAACACGTCTATGGAGAAGCTCCAAAGGCCGTTGAAGCTGCCAGGAACTATTTCATGGAGAATGCCGAGGCGATGGCCCCGAGGATAGCCAAATCGGGGCGATATTTGATGGACGACCAGTTCAGCATCGCCGATATCCTTCTGATGACTTGTCTGGATTGGGCTGTCACGGACAGAATCCCCCTATCCGATAGGTTACATGAGTATCGCGCGCGCGTGGCTATTCGACCGGCTTATCGGAAAGCTCTCGAAAGGAATTTTCCTGCGAGGATATAACTCACGATGCGAGCGATCGAATACGTGGAGTAACGAAATGCCAGGTGCGCTTGACGGAGTGCGAGTACTTGACCTGACGACGATGGTCGCGGGCCCCGTAGCGACTATGATGCTTGCCGATCAGGGTGCCGACGTCATCAAGGTCGAATCGCCGCATGGCGACCTGATGCGTCACTTCAGCCGCGGGCGCAACGGGATGAACGCCGGGTTCCTCAGCTGCAATCGAAACAAGCGCTCGTTGGCCGTCGATCTCAAATCGACTGACGGTCTTGAGGTCATGAGGAAACTGATAGGTACCGCACAGGTCTTCGTTCATAACTTCCGTCCCGGAATCGCCGAACGGATGGGTCTTGGCGAACAGGTGGTTAGAGCTATTCGGCGCGATATTGTCTACGTATCGATCACTGGCTATGGCACCAAGGGTCCTTATGCCAATCAGCGCGCCTACGATCCGGTGATTCAGGCTATGTCGGGGTTGGCGGATATCCAGCGTGACAGAGATACAGGGCGCCCCAGGATGGTGCGAACCATCATTGCGGACTACACCACTGCCTTGACCGCAGCTCAGGCTATAATCGCGGCGCTTTTCGCGCGCGAGCGATCGGGAGAAGGACAGCACGTACAGCTATCGATGCTGGATGCGATGATCTCCTATCTGTGGCCCGAGGCGATGCCTAGCTTGACTTTTGTAGGTGATGAGACCGATCCTTCAGACGGCGAAGTAGGCCCCGATCTCGTATTCGCGACGCAGGATCGCTACATCACGGCGGCGGCGCTATCGGACGACGAATGGGCCGGCATGTGCCGCGCGCTTAATCGGCAGGATCTCATCGATGATGATCGCTTCAAGACGGCACGCGACCGATCGATAAATGCCGTCGAGCGCCGCACGATAACCTCGGCCGAGCTGGAGAAATGGCGCGCGGCTGAAATCCTGCCGCGGCTGCTCGCCAACGATGTACCATCTGCGCCGGTCCTGAGCCGTTTTGAGCTGCTGCAGGACGATCAAGTCCGCGAGAATCACATTCTCCAAGAGTTTGACAGTAAGGCATTCGGGAGAGTGCGGATGCCACGGGCGGCGGCTCGCTTCGACCGCACGCCTGCAACGGTTCGAGCCCTGGCGCCGGTCCTGGGCGCCGACAATGCCGCTATCCTGACAGAGCTGGGTTACGACCCAGACCAAATTGCGCGGCTCGAAAGCAGTCGGGTCGTGAATAGTCAATCCAAGAAGGAACCCGCAGGTGGCTGAAAAGAATCCAGTTGCAGTCGTGACCGGAGTAGGTCCCGGAACTGGCGCGGCGATTGCACGCCGCTTCGCGCTTGGAGGATACGCGGTTGCGATGCTGGCGCGAAATCGCGAGCGTCTCACCGCGCTCGAACGAGACATTCGCAACTCGCACGCATATCCATGCGATGTCACGGATGAAGCGCAGCTCGACGCTGCCTTCGACGCGATACGCGGCGAGCTCGGCGCGCCCAAGGTGCTAGTCCACAACGCGGTTGGCGGCGCCTTCGGAAATTTCATGGAAATCGATCCAAAGGTGCTCAACCAGAACTTCCAGGTGAACACGATGGCGCTGCTGTA
Source organism: Binatus sp. (SeqCode) (assembly GCA_049590495.1). GTDB lineage: Bacteria > Desulfobacterota > Binatia > Binatales > Binataceae > Binatus. The sequence goes on along the minus strand of JBAWCX010000348.1, from coordinate 659 downwards.
CCTGGCTCGGCGACTCGCACCCGCGATGGTCGCGGCCGGAGAAGGCGCCATCATCGCCAGCGGTAACACTTCCGCTCTTCGCGGCAAGGCCAGCTTTGCGGGGTTCGCCCCGACCAAGGCCGCGCAACGGATTCTCGCGGAGTCGATGGCTCGCGAGCTGGGACCGAAAGGTGTGCATGTCGCCTACGTGCTGATCGACGCGGTTATCGACCTGGAGTGGACGCGCAAGCGCTTTCCCGACGCTTCCAACGAGTTCTTTATCAGACCCGCCGCAATTGCCGAGGAAATCTGGCATGTCGCGCATCAGGATCGCTGCGCGTGGTCATTCAATGTCGAAGTCAGGCCCTTCCGCGAGACCTGGTGAGAAAGTGGCCTCGGCTATGAGGGATAAGTCATGAGTGACCTCCGTATATTTTCGTATTTGCCGAACCCACGGATTTGGAAAGCTACCATCGCCGCGCGTCTATGCGGTATCGAGGTTGAAGTGAGGGGAAGCTCGCCCAGGGAGCTACAATCATGGCTGTGGGACTTTGACGCGCGTCCGCTCTCAGGTAGCGAGCTGGCAACGTCGGCGGACACTAAGACAGGCAAGGTCGGCTTCACCGGGACTCTTCATAAGACTGATGATTTCATGAAGGCGCATCCGTTTGGCACCGTCC
>JBAWCX010000347.1:0-1821 GCA_049590495.1 Binatus sp. (SeqCode) | reverse complement strand
TTCATTTCAATTAAGTTCTTCGGTTCACTGTGATTCGATCACTTTGCCGAGCCCGCTAGCGCGACCTCGGCGCTCTCGCGCCGGCGCATCGCCCAATATACCGGCGCCGCGCACATCGAGATCAGCCCCGCGATCTGCCATTCGAACGGGATGCCCGCCGTGTCCGCGATTCGGCCCGCGAACAGCAGGCCTATCGAACCGCCCATCGTCTCGAACGTGGTGCGGAACGACAGCAGCGTCGCGCGATTTCCCGATTCGAGTTGTTCGTTGAACCAGCTCTGCACCAGGGGCATCATCGCGCCCGTGAACAGGTTCATCACGAACAGAATCGTGAGCGAGACCGCCGGCCGCCCGCCGAACAGCCCTGCCAGGAACAGCATCGTGCTCGCCGCGACAATCAGCATGCTGACCCGTGCCGCCCGCTGCGATTCGTCGACTTCCAGCCGCGCACTGACCTCGGCGCCGACCAGCCGCGCGGTCGACAGCGCGCAATAGATCCAGCCGATGATCCACACGCCGACTCCGAGGCTCTGGTTGAACATGATCGGCCACGAGACCCAATACGGCACCCATGCCGCAACCGTGATTGCGCCCGCGACGCTCAGCATCAGCACCGTATGCGCACCCAGTCCCGCACGGATGCCGTCGCCGACGTTTACCGCGACTTGCCGCGGGATGTCCGCAACCCTGACCGACGTCGCCCGCGGCCGTTCGTCGTGCATCAGGAATGCGCCGAGCGTTCCGGCCATGACATAGCCGCCTGCGCCGAGTAACCACGGCCACGCGATATTCATATCGGCCACGTATGCGCCGATCATCGCCGACCCCATGAAGCCAATCGTCGTCAGTTGCGAGATGCGCGAGAATAGCCGGTCCTTGAGGCCGTCGTAGCCGGCGGCATCGAGCGCGTCGACACCCCACGCGTCAATCGCGCCGTTGCCGAAGGTCGTGCCGATACCGTCGATAGTCTCGGCAATCAGGAACACGTAGTAATGATGCGCGACGAAATACAGGAGGAACGCGCACACCCGCAGCGACGCGCCCAGCACGTAGGAGCGGCGCCTGCCGAGCAGATCGGCGAACGCGCCGGTCGGCACGTCGGTCAGAAACAGCACGACGAAGTACGTCGCCAGTACGCTGTTTATCTGGAACTGGTTAAGCCCGCGCGAGTGCAGGAAAATAGGATAGACGCCGAACAGGAATCCGCCGGCGAACGAGTACAAGCCCCATACCGTGTAGTAGCGGCGAGTGATATCGCGAATTGTCGGAGCATGCGGTCGCACGATTTCCACGAAAACTTCCCCATCCAGTTTGTGGCGCCAAAAACAAAAACCCCGGGGCTCGCAAGCGCCCGGGGCTTTTTAGAGCCAAGTATCAATGTCCGTCTCAATTCAGGAGGACCTTCATTGAATTGGGGACTAGACGCACATTACGACTCGGCTTCACGACGGACACATTAATCCAATAGCTCACCATCAGTCAAGCGAAGCCCAAGTCCCTGAAAACCGCGCGCTGTTCAGTTTCCATGAAATGCGCCCAAAATCCCGCAAGAAACCCACAATTGCGGCGAAATCGCGCAGCCCGTAAACAATCCGGTTCCCCTTCCACCGGGGGAAGGGGTTAGGGGTTAGGTTCCTTGCACGCCTCGCGCACTTTGTATCCGACCGAAGCGAGCGGCGAAACCGATTCCCATTTCGCGGGGATGAACCATTCAGCTCGACTCCGCCGGATTAAGCCTGCTGTTCTCAGAATCGCAGGCATAACGTAGGATTTAACCGGCACCCGACTGAACCCCGGTCCCAACTCTCCGCATGATTAATC
>JBAWCX010000346.1:0-3024 GCA_049590495.1 Binatus sp. (SeqCode) | reverse complement strand
ATCATTTGATAGAATCGTTATTCGGAAGCCCGTTGAAGACCACATCGAACTGACGCGGAGGCCCCTGGATGGAGCGGAATCTTGCCCTCGAAGTGGTACGCGCGACGGAAGCGGCGGCGCTGGCGGCGGCGCGTTTCATCGGCAAGGGCGACGAGCGGATGGCGGATCGGGCGGCCTGCGACGCGATGCGCAAGACGCTGAACTCGGTCGCGATGGACGGCAAAATCGTGATCGGCGAGGGCAAAGAAGGCGACGCCGAGTTTTTGTACGAGGGTGAAATAGTAGGCACCGGCGCGGGCACCGAAATCGACGTCGCGCTCGACGCGATTGAAGGTCCGATCATCTGCGCGACCGGCGGGCCCAACGCGCTGTCATGCGTGGCGCTGGCTGAGCGCGGGCGAATCCTGCGCTGCCCCGATACTTACATGGACAAAGTCGCGTGCGGGCCGGCGGGACGCGGCGTGATCGATATAGACCGGTCGCCGACCGACAATCTCAAGGCACTGGCTGAAGCGAAAAAAGTTTACGTCGAAGATTTGCGCGTTGCGATCCTCGATCGCCCGCGTCATGAAAAATTGATCAACGAAGTGCGCCGCTCGGGCGCCGGCATCAAGATGATCTCGGCCGGTGACCTGTCGGCGGCGATCGCCACCACGCGTCCGGAAAGCGAAATCGACATGCTGATCGGAATCGGCGGAGCGCATCAGGGCGTGCTCGCGGGCGCAGCGATTCGTTCCGCCGGCGGCGAGATGCAATGCCGGTTCGTGCCGCGCAATCCCGAGGAAGCGGAGGCGTGCCTGGCGATGGGAATCATGGACCTGAAGCACCGCTACACGCTCGAGGAGCTGGCGGGAGAGAATGTGATGTTCGCGGCGACCGGAGTGACCACCGGCGACTACCTGCGCGGCGTGCGATTTTTCTCCGGCGGTGCGATGACCAACAGCGTGGTGATGCGCTCGAAGACGCGCACCATCCGCTTCATCGAAGCGATTCATCATTTCGATTTCAAGCCCGAATATTAGATCGGCTTGCAGGAAGGTGGCGGGATATGTGGCTGCGCGTGACGATGAATGACAGGCCGATGATGATCAACGGCGATCGGGTGGTGAGAATCGCGGAGATTCCGGAAGGTCAGGGGCGCCGCGGATGCCACGTGTATCTCTCGCTCACCGAATTCCTGGAAGTCGATCAATCGCTGCACGAGATGATGATTTCGCTCGGCTTCGAAGAACGGAGCTAACCCGCTACATCATCTGTAGAGCCTGGCAGGTGCTCGAGTCAGGCTTGAACTGACCGCTGAGGCACGACAGCTTGGCCGCGTCGATCAGCGCCGGCTCGTCCCATTTCGCGGGCCACGGACCGGTATTCACGGCGGCGCAGGCCTGGTTGTTGCCCATCGAACACCACGCGCTCAATTCTCCATGCAGCACGGCCATCTGCTGGCATGCGTCCTGTTTGCCGGCGTTGCAGGCGGGCGTCTGCATCTCGATCGGCGCGGTGGATTCGATCGCAACCTTGGTATCGCTGAGCGCCTGCACGATCGTATGACACGCGGCCTGATTGCCCTCGTTACATTTCTCGGTCGATTCGGCGCGAATCTTCGTGACAAAGTCCTGCGCCTGCGAACTACATCCCGAAACAGCGACGAGCACGATTGCGAGAGCGAGTAAGGCAGCGGACGCTCTGAATTTGGCGCGCACGAAGCATTGTTTCGTGCGCGATGAGTCTCACGCAAGCGCGGGGGCGCGCCGGGCGGGGGTTGACAGTCGGAGCGCGCTTGGCGGAATTAGAAAACGTGGACCTCAAAAATATTATTTTCGAAAAGGCTGCGATTGCGACGCTTACCGTGAACCGGCCGGCTGCGCTCAACGCGTTGAATCGCGAGGTGCTGGAGGAAATGGCGCGCGTGATTCGCGAGGTGCGCCACGACGCGTCGGTGCGCGTGCTGATCGTCACGGGCGCGGGCGACAAGGCATTCGTCGCGGGCGCGGATATCGCCGCGATGGCGAAAATGTCGGCGGTCGACGGCCTCGATTTCTCGCGCCTGGGCCATCGCGTGATGGAAAGTTTCGAGGACCTGCCGATTCCCGTCATCGCGGCGGTCAACGGCTTCGCGCTGGGAGGCGGCCTGGAGCTGGTGCTCGCGTGCGACCTGATCGTCGCGAGCGACAAGGCGCGCTTCGGGCAGCCCGAGATAAATCTCGGACTCATTCCCGGCTTCGGCGGCACGCAGCGATTGCCGCATCGAATCGGCCACAACAAGGCGCGCGAGCTGATCATGACGGGCGATATGTTCGACGCTAAGACCGCGCTCGAACTGGGCCTTGTCAACCAGGTCGTGGCGCCGGGCGAGCTGATCGAAACCGCGCGCAAGCTGGCCGAGAAGATTGCGAACAAATCCGCCGTCGCGATTCGCCAGGCGAAGGCCGCCCTGCGAGCGTCGTTCACGATGAACGAGGATGCCGGGTTGCGCTTCGAGCAGGAGGCGTTCGGCGTGACCTTCGGCAGCGCCGATCGCGTCGAGGGGACGAGCGCCTTCGTCGAGAAGCGCCCGCCAAAGTGGCAGCATAGGTAACTCTTAACATTGGGTGCAGGGGTCACCCCTGCCCAAGGAAGTCTGAAACCCAGGCGGGTTTCACGTTAAATTAAGTGATTTTCCCTTCCCCGGCGCGCTGCTTGACGACCTCCGGTGCCTGTGGGAAACTCCGGCCAGAGAAGAAGACGGCGCCGCCGCACGAGGCGGCGTTGGTCATTTTAAGAGCACCATCATCGAATTGAATCGTCCGGAGGATCTTCATGGCTGAGCAGGCTCAAGCTACTGACACGGGACCGCGTCCGATTGTTCCATGGCTGAAATTGGCGCCCAAGCCCCATCTCGAAGGTATCAAGTGCGAGAAGTGTGGCGCGATCTATCTCGATCCAAAACGCGTCGCATGCTCGAAGTGCGGCGAGACCGACAAGTTCAAGCCGCTGACCTTGTCCGACAAGGGCAAGGTGTACGTGTTTTCGGTCGTGCATCAGTCG
>JBAWCX010000345.1:0-2540 GCA_049590495.1 Binatus sp. (SeqCode) | reverse complement strand
GCCCGAGATCGGGCAACTGATTCCGGAGCTGGCGGCGGAAGCGACGCAGCAGCGGACTTCTTCCGATCCGGAGCAGGGGCGCTTTCGGCTGTTCGATGCGGTCGCGACCCTGGTCAAGCAGGTCGCGCGCACTACCCCGGTGGTCGTGATTCTCGACGACTTGCACGAGGCCGATCGCGGCTCGCTCGAACTGCTCAAGTTCGTTGCGCGAGGACTCACAGATTCGCGGGTCGTCATCGTGGGTACGTATCGAGACGCCGAAGTGCGCCGCTCGTCCTACCTGGCGGAGTCAATCAGCGAGATTGTCCGCCATGGTCATCCGATGCCGCTGGCCGGTCTGGCCGAGAACGAAGTAGCGCAAATGATCGAGCACCGCGCGGAGCGCTCGCCCAGTGCCACGTTTGCGTCGGAGCTGCACCGCGTGACCGCCGGCAATCCGCTGTTCGTGGACGGTGTTATCCGCGTGCTGGTTGCCGAGCGGAAACTCGGGACCGCGGAGCACCTGGATTTGAGCGGTTTCAAACTGCCAGAAGGCATACGCGGCGCGATCCGCAAACGTCTCGCGCTGCTATCTGCCGAAGCGCGGACGGCCTTGACGGTCGCCGCTGTGATTGGGCAGGAATTCGACTTGGTATTGCTCGAACTAGTCAACGAAGAAAGTGCGGGACCGCTCGCGGAGTTGATTCGCGAAGCATCGGAAGTTGGCATGGTGGCGGCGGCCCCACATGAGCTCTATCGCTTCGCTCATCCACTGATCCGCGAGGCTCTATATAGCGACACCGCAGACACTGACCGCGTCCGGCTGCATCGCGCGACTGGCGAGGCGCTCGAGCAAATACACGCCCCGAATCTCACGCCTCATCTTTCCGCGCTGGCGCATCACTTTGAGGCGGCCGGCGTCGCAAACAAGGCAATCGACTATTCGATCCGCGCCGGTGAGGCGTCATATGCGGTCTGCGCTTTCGAAGAGGCCGCCGAGCACTATCTCTTAGCGCTTCACCTGATGGATGAGGCTGGCTTCGATCTGGAGCAAAAAGCATCGGTGGTCGGGCGCCTTGGCAATTTGACGTACTTTACCGATGAGAGAAAAGCCGGCGCGTACTGGGAGAAAGCGCTGGAACTCTATGAATCACTGAACCGAAGGGAGGGGATGGTCGCCGCTCACACAAGCCTCGCAATCAGGTTCGCGACGCCAAGCGCGATGATGGATATTGGGAGAGCCCTCGAACACTTGGAAAAAGCCGAAGCAGCATTGGGCAATGAACCCTGGGAGGAAGCACGCGCCTTCTTCTACCGAGTGGTTTCTGGGGCCGCTGGCCTTACCTTGCGAACCGACCAGGCGCTGGCCGCGTCTAAAGCTGCGATGGAGATTACTGATAGCCTTGGGAATCGTGCCGAATGGGCGATGGCTGCGCACGCGCATGCGACGTGTCTGATGTGTGCCGGTCGACTCAAAGAAGCTCGCGCGCTCATCGAACGGTCATGGCAGAGCGGGCGGGACCTGGCATACCCCGGATTGTCCTCAGTTTGGAATGCATCGTACATCTATTCGACGCTGCATGACCCCCGCGAAAGTCTGCGTTGGATCCTGCGAGAACTTGATGCGCCTCGCACAGCCCGCGCCATTTTTCCGCGCCAGCACGCAGTTAACATGGCGTCAGAAGATTACTTATGGATGGGAGAGTTGCCTGAAGCGCGTCGACTTCTGAATCAGGTAGAACCTGGGCCGCACGTGAGAGCCTACTTTGCACTGTTTGAGGGCGACTGGGAGCAGGCTGACAGCTTTTTGACGATATTGTTGAACTGGTGCGCCAACGCTGGAGCAAGGGCGGAATATTTCACCTGGTTTCGCTACTCGGTTTGGGCCCGTCGTCTCTTGCGGAACTACTCCGCGGCAGAAGACATGTTAGCCCGAGGGTTGGAGGTATGTAGCCGCGAAACGCTGCCGACTGTCGAGATGCAGCTTCGACCCGAACTAGTGATGCTCAACGCCGACACCGGTCGCAATGCAGATTCGAACTCACAGCTTGTGCGCTGTCGGGAGCTCATGAGTGAGGATCAGGATTGGCTCGGCCTTGCGGGGATGGTTTCGCGAGCTGAGGCAATCGTTGCATCGGCCGAGGGCCGGCTCGATGGGTCTCGAGCTCAATTTCGAAAAGCGATCGAGACCTTCCAGCGCTATGGATTGCCCTGGGAGGAAGCCGAAACGCTTCACTACTGGGGGCGCGCCCTGAATGCGGCGGGCAAGCACGGTCGAGCGAATGAGAAGTTCGATACCGCGATCGAGATTTACAAGCGTCATGGCGCGGGACAGCGATGGATCGATCGTGTCGAGGCGGCGCGCATCGAGCGGCGGGACACGGCCGCGCCCGAGGTTGACCAACGCCCTCCAGATAACGAGTGCCTATTCCGGCGCGAGGGCGAGTACTGGACGGTCGGGTACGGCGGAGTGACCTGCCGTCTGAAGGATATGAAGGGGTTGGGTTACATCGCGCACCTGATCGCTCATCCTGGCCATCGGATTCATGTCCTTGATTTGT
>JBAWCX010000344.1:0-2715 GCA_049590495.1 Binatus sp. (SeqCode) | reverse complement strand
GCCTATTCCGGCGCGAGGGCGAGTACTGGACGGTCGGGTACGGCGGAGCGACCTGCCGTCTGAAGGATATGAAGGGGTTGGGTTACATCGCGCACTTGATCGCTCATCCTGGCCACCGGATTCATGTCCTTGATTTGTTTGCGCAGGTCGGAGGTAGCGGGGCCGCGCCGGCGCCAAGCGCAGATCTGCAAGCCGAGGACCTTGAAGTGGTCTCGGACTTGGGTGACGCGAGCGAAGTCCTTGATTCACGCGCGCGCGACGAATACCGGCGGCGGCTTTCCGAGCTTCACGCAGAACTGGAAGAGGCGGAGAGGAACAACGATCCCGGCCGAGCGGAGCGCACTCGCGATGAACTGGATTCTCTGACCGACGGCTTGAGAAGCGCGCTTGGACTCGGCGGACGGAGCCGGCGCTTCACGACGGAGACCGAGCGGGCGCGTGCTACGGTCACCAAGAGCATCCGCAAGAGCCTTGAGCGGATACAAAGGAGCAACCACCAGCTGGGTGCTCACCTAGGCACTTGCATTCGTACCGGTTCCTTCTGCGCCTATCTGCCCGACCCAGGACGCCAACCGTCCTGGCGGACCTAGCGCCGTCCCACCAGCCCTCGGTTTCGCCCGATACTTGCAGAGTTACAATTGTAACCCGCGTTTTCCCGCCTGAATAAGTAGGGAACGCGTGATAGGAGACGCATCCATGGGGGGTGCGCCCCTCGATCGCTCGTATTCCCGCAAAAGTCCAATTGCGCCGCGTCCCGGAGCCAACGATCTCGCATCGTAAAGAGTGACGCTGCGCCATTCGGCATGGGAGGAAATATCGATGTTTGCGCATTGCAAAGAGGGTAAACTTTCGCGACTGGCTGTACGCTCGATCATCGTCGCCTTCGCGCTTGCGCTGGCGGGAGCATTTTCAGCGGCACCCGCGCTCGCCCACAACCCGGCGATCGTGACCAGGAACGGTCCGATGAAGGGAACCAGCATCTTCGGAGTCGAGGGCTACCTGGGCATCCCGTATGCGGTCCCTCCGGTCGGCGATCTGCGCTGGAAACCGCCGGTGCCGTCCGGCAGATTCCCGGGCGGAGTTTTTCATGCGAACCAGTTTGGGAATTTTTGCACGCAGCCGAGCGGCGTCGGGGCGGAAGATTGCCTGACGCTCAACGTGTTCACCCCAAATATCAAGAAGAACTCGGACAATAAAAAGCCGGTGCCCGTGATGGTCTGGATTCACGGCGGCGGATTGGTCGACGACGGTTCGTTCGACTTCGACCCTTCCCCGCTGGTGCTGGCCGGCAATGTGATCGTGGTGACGATCAACTACCGCCTCGGGTTCCTTGGATTTTTCGCGCAATCCGCGCTTGACGCTGAGGGTCATACCAACGGCAACTATGGATTCATGGACCAGCAACTCGCGCTCAAGTGGGTAAACGACAACATCGCGGCGTTCGGCGGTGATACCAGCCGCATCACGATCTTCGGCGAATCCGCCGGCGGACAGAGCGTCTACGCGAATCTCGCGTCGCCTACGGCCGCCGGCCTGTTCGAGGGAGCGATCGCGGAAAGCGGCGCGTACGCGGAATTCCAGGACTACTTCGATTTCATCGTTTCGCTTTCCGATGGAGAAACGGTCGGCGTGCCAGGAAGTACCCCGTCGGGAGACTCGGTCGCGACGGCGCTCGGATGCCCGGGACCGCCGGCAGAAACGCTGGCGGAGACGGCGGCGTGTTTGAGAGCTCTGCCGGCCGCGATTGTGATCAACAACGAGCCCGCTACGATCTATCCATTCGTCGATGGCACCATACTCACGCAGACCCCTGGCAGCGCATTCGCCAGCGGGGAATTCAATCAGGTCCCGATCATATCGGGTGGAAACCACGATGAATGGCGGATATTCGTCGCCAATCAGTACGACTTCACAGGACACCCGCTCGTTACAACTGCCGACTATGACAAAGCGGTGCTCGCGCTGTGGGGTACACCGCTGAACCTTTTTGTCGAAGGTTTGTATCCGCTCGGCAACTATGGTGGGAGTCCGGGCATCGCGTTGGGCGCTTCCGGCACCGATGGAATCTTCGCCTGTCCGGAACGCAACTCGGTGCAATCGCTTTCGCGGTTCGTAACGACTTACGCGTACGAGTTCAACGACCCGAGTCCGCCGGCCCTACTCCATCCGGTGGCGACTTTCCCGCTGGGCGCGTATCATGGTGCCGAGATCCAATATCTTTTCGATATCGACGAGCGATTCGCTGGCTTCAACCCGTTCACGGCGGAACAGCAATCGCTCTCCGCCGCGATGGTCGGCTATTGGACTCAATTCGCCGCTACCGGTAATCCCAACTCAGCGGGTGAGCCGGCATGGCCAACGTACACTTCGGGCACCGATGAATTCCAATCGTTGGTGCCGCCTACGCCCGTCACCGAAGAGCCGGGAGAGTTCGCCGCCGATCACTTTTGCTCTTTGTTATGGAATGCGTTCTGAGCTGCGTTCGGTCCTACTGAAACTCGCACGGCGGAGCCGCAATGGCTCCGCCGTGTGCTTTTGCCTCGTATCTGAATCAATGCCGGGGGCGGGGGTCGAACCCGCACGGAGCTTTCGCTCCAGAGAATTTTAAGTCCTCTGCGTATGCCGTTTCGCCACCCGTGGCTAGCAAAAACTTCGAACGCGCCGGAAAGTCTGAGTTTTTACATCGGCCGCCGTTGAATCAACGGCATGTTTGCG
>JBAWCX010000343.1:0-4389 GCA_049590495.1 Binatus sp. (SeqCode) | reverse complement strand
GAGCTCACCAGCGCCGCGAACGGATCGGCAAACACCAGCACCCGGTTGTTCTGCGTGTCGCCGACATAAACATTGTGCAGCACGTCAACCGCGAGACCGATCGGCTGGCAGAGGCTGGTCGCGCTCGGCGCCGGCGCGTTCTGATTGCATCCGTACGAATTGAAATCCTGCTGCCCGACTACCAGGTCCGCCGCGCCGCCCGCCGCAAACGCGGACGCGCTTTTCCATCCCAGCACGCGATTGTTCTGCGTGTCCGCAACCAGCACGTGGCCCGCGGATTGATCGATCGCCACGCCGGCGGGAGCGTCCATCCCGATCGCATCGACGAAGTTCACCGCGTTCTTGATAAAATCGATTTGCCCGATCACGCGATCTGCCACCGGTGCGCCGCCCAAAAAAATACTCGCACGCAGGACGCGCACCGTCGCCAGCACAAGCTCGGCCACGAGCAGCGCGACCAATACCAAAGAGCCAGTCCGCAGACCAGGGCGCACCCGCCCTCCTTCGCCCACCTCGGCCAGCGACTTCTGATCGCGCGCAGTCGTAGAGAGACTAAGCGGACGGCATGGTCAGGCAGCGTGTTAACTATCAGTCAAACAGAGCATAACCCGAAGTGGTGCAGTCACGAACGCACCCGAAGTGCCGCGGAGCACAAATTTTACGCTATTGTCATGGAGCAACTTAATTTAATGTGAAACCCCCGGTGGGTTTCACGCTTCCTTCGGCAGGGGTGACCCCTGCACCCAGTGCTAAGACAAAGATGCGGGACTTCGTCCCTGTTAGAAAGTTTAAGGGGGAGGATCCTACTCTTACCTCGCCCGTTCTTTTTACGGGAGAGGCGGCCGGCCGCATCGCGGGCGGTAGGTGAGGGTTCTGCGGTCCAATCGACTGGTCAGGTCAATCGACCTCTACTAGTCGTTCCTCATTAACCTCGTACTCACGAGTCTCCCACTTGGAACAGGCGCCACGTGTCTGGAACGCCCTTCAGTTCATGGGTGCCGCGGTCTTTGAAACTTATGCCCGAGCCGGCGACCAGGTCTTTGACGGTGCTCGACACCAGCACCTCATCGGGTGCCGCGATGCCCGCGACGCGCGCCCCGATATGCACCGCGATTCCGCCAACATCGTCGCCCATCAGCTCGCATTCGCCGGTATGCAGACCAGCGCGAACCTGTAGCCCGAGCGATCGCACGCCGTGGCGCACCGCGCACGCGCATCGGATCGCGCGCGCGGGTCCGTCGAAGGTGGCGAGCATCCCATCGCCGGTGGTGTTGACCTCGCGTCCTCGAAACGCTGTCAGTTCCTTGCGAGCCAGCAAATAGTAGCTCTGCAGCAATTCCGCCCATCGATGGTCGCCCAACTGTGCGGCACGCTCAGTCGAGCCGACGATATCCGTGAACATCACGGTCGCGAGCACTCGGTCGGGTTCGTCCCGATGCCGCACGCCGGTGACGAACTCCTCGATCTCGTCAAGCATCAGTCCTTGTCCGGGATCGATCGGACAATGGTCGTTACTCGGGAACTCGACAAATTTGGCCCCTGGAATCCGTTCCGACATGTACCTCCCGGATTCTACAGAAACGGCCTGATCGCCTGTCCGATGGAGGATCAGCGTCGGCACGTGGATCGAGGGCAACAAAGGCCGGATGTCGACCTCGCGAATTCTGCGGAGCAACGCTAGCACTGCACTTGGGCTTGCTGCTGCGCGCTGAAAACGCGCGAAATACTGCTTGAACGATTCATCGTTCGCGCGGCTCGGAGCATAATGGCTGACATCCGAACCATCGCCCCAGTGCGCCTCTATGTAGCTGAGAAACTGCTCCCACTGCTCCGAGTCGCTCGGTCCCCAAGGCGTCGCCGCGAAGCTGCCGTACAGGATCAGCGCCGCGGTCCGCTCCGGGAAGCTCGCCGAAAAAAGCGCGCAGATTAGCCCGCCCTCCGACAGACCGAGCAGCGTTGCGCGCTCCGAACCCACCGCATCCATCACCGCTCGAGCATCATCGATCTCTTCCTCGATAGTCCCGGCCCCGCCGACCCGATCAGAGAGCCCCTGCCCGCGCCGGTCGAACATAATAACCCGCGCAAAGGAGGAGAGCCGCTTCAGCGCCGCGGCCAAAGAAGGCTCTTCCCAAACAATGTCAAGATGCGACGACAGCCCCGGCACGATCAGCAGATCGCGAGGTCCGTCCCCGACGGTCGAGTAGGCGATATGGATGTCGCCGCTCTTGGCATACTTAGTTTGAGGTTGCATGCTTTCCCCTCCCGCTATGTTCTCAGACCTTCATATCTCTAGCGTGCTTTCAGCTATGCGGGACCGCTTCGATGATGCGGTCGGAATTCCTTCGAATTCTTACCCTTTCGGCGGAGGCTGGCGCAAACCTCGGGACCTCACGAGTCTCCTACCTGGAAAAGGCGCCAGGTATCCGGAACGCCCTTCAGTTCATGGGTGCGGGACCAAATTTTTCCGGATTCTGAATGTGCGGCGCGTAAGACAATCGCGCCGCACAGTTGTCCCTCACCCTAACCCTCTCCCCACGTGGGGCGAGGGAACCAGATGAACAAAATCGCGCATCTTCTCTTAATACTGGGTGCAGGGGTCACCCCTGCCCAAGGAGGTGCGGAACCCACGGTGGGTTCCGCATACAATTAAGTTCCTCGCCTCAGTCTACCAGTCGTATCCGTAGTCATTGTAGCCGTAGGGTACTCCACCACAATTCAGCTCTGCACTGCGCAGTTGCGGGAGCAGGTAGGCCGCGGCCGCCGGATGCCCCGTGCTGCGATCATAGTAGTAGACGTTGCGCAGATGCCGAGCCCACGCGCACGCGCCGCCGGCATATCCGTATGGCATCACGTAGTAAGGAGCGCCTTCAGCGTAATCATAGTCGTCATCGCGATGACCGTAGTTCCGGTAATCGCGGTCTCGATCGCGGTTCCATCGATTGCCGTCGTTTCGACCTTCGTGCCCGTCACGACGAGCGTCGTTTCGATCTTGCCGCACGTCACGATGCTCCACTACTGCGGGCGCCCTGTTCTCGGCGCGGAAGCTGCGCTGGTCGCGGGACTGGTTGCGAGTCACCGGCGCCGGCGCGAAATTCCGAGGCTCAACACGAGCGGCACGCTGGTCGTGTGACTCGACGCGAGGCGCAGGCGCCTGCGCGACATTGCGGCCACGATCATTGCCGCGTTCCGGAGCGCTATTAGAATGTGCCGCCGGCGCGTTGTTATGCGATTCAGATCGCGCCTGATGCGGATTGTTCCTGCCGCGGTCATTATCATTGGCAGCAGCAGTGATCGGCGCCGCAATCAGCGCGAGACCAATCAACCCTGTCATAAGATTTCTTTTGAGTTTCATAGTCGGTCACCTCATACCCAATAGAAGGAGCATTAAGGATGCCAATTCGCCTCGATGGCGAAAATTTGCGCAAAGTCTTTGCTCTCCAGAAATCGGGAAGAAGAAACTACTGGGAAAAACGAAAACGGAACATTTTGCATGAACGACTTCGGACAACGAAAAACCCGAAAAGGGCATGGGAGAGAGCAGCTTAATGCACGTTCAGCAGGTGAATGTACGTTCAGATTTCGAGGGGAGAACGACGTTGCGCAGGTGCATGTTGATCCGCAGAACCCTCACCTACCCGGCGGCTACGCCCGCCGGCCGCCACTCCCGTAGAAAGAACGGGCGAGGTAAGAAGGAGCCGGGATTCTTCGCTTCGCTCTAGAAGGACACAAAGACGGAATGTCAGAAGAAAAGAAGAAGGCGAAAAAGAGCAATTCGGCCCCGCCCTAATAACTTCTAACAGGGACGAAGTCCCGCAACTTTTCTTTTCCTGATACCGGGTGCAGGGGTCACCCCTGCCCAAGGAAGCGCGAAACCCACGGTGGGTTTCGCATACAATCAAGTTCCTCCCTTCACTTTCTCCGATTTTTCCTTTCCGCATCCACCTGCTAATCTTCCCGTCGAAATCCGCCTAACCGCTGGTACCGGAAAGGAGACCTCAACCATGACCATCAAAGAGCGAATCGGGTTTGTGACCCTCACTCTCGCTGCCGCCTTCGTCGGAGGCGCTGTGTCCGGCCATATCTTCGCCGCCCGCACCGTCGACGCCGCCTATGCGCCCAGGATGGTGACCGCGCAGAAGTTCATGCTCGTCGACGCCCGCGGCAAGACCCGCGGCGAGTTCAACGTCACCAGCAGAGGCGTCGCGCAACTCGCCGTCTTCGATGGCACCGGCACCTTACGCGCCGGCCTCGGCGTCGGCCGCGACGGGGCGCCCGCGCTCGGCATCTACGGCAACGACGGCAAGCCGCGCGCCGAAGTCGGACTCACCAACAGCGTCGCCCGCCTGGTGCTCTACGACGCGAACTCGACGCCGCA
Organism: Binatus sp. (SeqCode); assembly: GCA_049590495.1. Taxonomy (GTDB): domain Bacteria; phylum Desulfobacterota; class Binatia; order Binatales; family Binataceae; genus Binatus. The sequence continues at coordinate 14 of JBAWCX010000343.1, read as the reverse complement.
AGCCAGCATTGGCG
>JBAWCX010000342.1:0-20792 GCA_049590495.1 Binatus sp. (SeqCode) | reverse complement strand
ACGGCGTCATGCGGGTATCGCGCCTCGGCCAGCACAACGGCAATCGCTACGGATGAAAACCTCGATACACACTAGGCAGGCACCGGCCGCGATTGGTCCGTATTCGCAGGCGGTCGAGCAAAACGGGTTCGTCTTTTGCTCGGGGCAGATCTCGCTCGACCCGGCGACGGGCACGCTCGTCGAGGGCGGGATCGAATTTGAGACTCGGCGCGTCCTGCAGAATCTCGGCGAAGTGCTGGCAGCCGCGGGACTGGACTTTGTCGATGTCGTCAAGACGACAATCTTCATGATCGATCTCGCCGAGTTTGAAATCGTGAACCGCATCTACGGAGAGCATTTCGTTCCGCCGTATCCCGCGCGCTCGACGGTGCAGGTCGCTGCGCTGCCGCGCAACGCACGAATAGAGATCGACGCGATCGCGCTCAAGCGCGAGTAGATTCACCAATCACTCAAGGTTCAGCGTCGCAAGCGCGGCTGCGTCGAGAAACTGGCCGGACGGATCGAGCTTGCGCGCCGAACGTATCAAGCGCGCCGCGTTCGCACGGCGCATCGACGGCGACAATGGTGCGTCGAAGAGCCGCGCCTTGTCGAGGTCGATGATAACCACGGTGAAACTGTCTCGCGCTCGCGTCACCAGCAGGTTGTGAAGATTGAGATCCGCGTGAAAGAGGCCCTTGTCGTGCATCACATCGATTGCCGCGCGTGCCTGCGCGAGAACGTGACTGCGAACAGTCGGATCGTCGTCAGTCTTCACGAACTCCCATAAAGTCATCCCCCGGATCGCACGAGTCAGAAAAACTCCGCGATAAAGAGCGGGACCGATCCATTCAACTATCGCGCCCATCGGCTCCGCCACTGGAATTCCTCGGCGCATCGCTTCGATAGTCAGGCTGAGTTCCGTCAGCGGGCGCGGCGCCATGCCCACATAAACATCGCTAAGAATCGATCCGATCATTCCGCCGCGGCGCCCGCGGCGAGCATACAATTCGACGCCGCCGAGGTCGATCCGAAACGCGCTCTCGCGATTTCCCGCGCCCACTTCCGACGATGACGTCAGCTCGGCGAGCTGACGTATGATTTGCGCGGCGTGTGCGGCGATGTCGCGATGAATCACAAGTTCGCGGCGTCCGATCCTGAACGTCGAGAAGTTCGGATCGGGGCGCCACTTCATTTGGGCCGGCGGTCTCACGTTTGAACTGTCTCGCTCGTGCGCCACAACGCGAACAACGCGGCTAGCGCGAGCAACGAGGAAAGGAAATGTGCCGAGTAGAAGAGCGCGACGCGGTTCAGATAATTTCCCGTCGCGAGATTGAGCGCCACTGAGATGGCAAAAAGTGTCTTCACGGAAATCGACGCGCGCTTGCCGGCAGCGCGGTCGGTCCACAGCGCTGCGGTCAGAGCCATGTACGGTACTAGCATCGCCGCGTAGTAACTCTTCCACGAAATCGGCGCGAACGAAGGCATCAGGCAGAACAAACCGCAGAGTGCGAGGCGGCTTGCGAAATTTCTCGGCCCACCGCTCATCCAGTCCCAGAGCGACACTGCCGCGATGAGCGCTATTTCGAGAGCCATTCCTGCAAGCGTGGCAGTTGCCGACGTTTCCGCGGCATCTCCGACGCGAAGACTCATCAGGCGCGCGACTGCGGACACGGCCGACTGGTTCGTGAGCATCGTGCGATAGCGATCTGTCATCGAAACGATCGCGATCGCGTACGCACCGGTTTGATCGATCCATCGGTGCGGCCCGAAGACTACGATTGGCGCGACCAGGAGCGCGATTCCGGCCGCGAGTGCCCATCCGAGCGCGGCGAAGTTTCGGCGAATCGCCAGATGAATCGCGGCTAGCACTGCGAACGGCTTGATCAGGATGGCCGCCGCGATCATCAGGCCGGCCCACGCCCCGCGGGATTCGTCGGCGTAAACGATCGCCCACACGATTAGCGCAAGGGTCGGGAGATTTATCTGGCCGTGATCGAAGTTGTTGTCGATGAATCGAAACGACAGCAACACCGGGACGACGATCAGGACAGCCGGCAATCGCCACTCGCGGCCGAACAGCATCACGCCGGCGCCGAGGATCAATTCGATCAACGCGAATGCGTTGATCGCGAAGAAAACAAACTGCGCGAGATGGCGTGGCAGCGCGGCGAACGGCGCGAATCCGATCGCGAAGATTGGCGCGTAGAGAAAGCGATCGGAGTCGTCCGGCGGGTAGATCGCGAGGCCGTGAAGTACGCGATGTCCCGCGCGATAGTAAACATTGAAGTCGCCCTGCGAGCGGAAGGTTGCCGAGATGCCGAGCGCGACGAGGTAGGCAGCCAACGCCAGCCATGCGAACTGGCGGGCGCGCGTCGCGTCGATCGTTTTCATCGAGGACAGGCTGGCCGCGCGCGGCGGCGAGGTCACGCGATCGGCTTGGCTTCCTCGATCAGCATGATCGGAATGTCATCGCGCACCGGATATTCGAGTTTGCAAGTGCCGCAGACCAGGCCGTCCTGCTTGTCGTTGAGATGCAAGTCGCCCTTGCATTTCGGGCACGCCAGGATGTCGAGCAATTCCTGACTCAGCGCCATCGCGGAAATCCTCCAAGCACTTTTTTTACCTCTTACGCGTCCACGGCCTTCGCCGACGCCGTTATGCGCCCGAGTATCAACTCGTCGAGCGCGCGCGCATCGTCCGCGTCCATCGTCACTTCGAGCCTGAGAGCGTATAGCGAATCGCGCGGGAACGGAAACCGCTCGAGCTTGACCAGGTCCTTCTCGGTCGTGACGAGCAGGTCGGTGTCGCGCATCGCATTCACCATAGCTTGCCAGTCAGCGTTGGTGTAGGCGTGATGGTCGGGATATTCGAAAACGCCGACCAGGTCGGCGTCGAGCTCGCGCAGCATCGCGTAGAACCCGCCCGAATCCGCGAGACCGCTGACCGCCAGCACGCGTCGTCCTCCAAGTCCCAGCGGAGTTTCGCGCCACATCCCATTCTCGGCGATCAGCAACGCGCGCGGCCGCACCGACGCGTGAAGCATCTTGCGCGCGGTCAGTTGCTTCATCTGCGACGGTCTGATTGCCGACGGGCCACTTCCAGAGTTCATCACGATGATCGCATCGGCGCGCCCGACGGCGCGGATCGGTTCGCGCATCGGCCCGGCCGGGATCATCCAGCCATTGCCGAAGCCGCGCTGGTTGTTCACCAGCACGAGATCGATGTCGCGATTCAAGCGCACGTGCTGAAAGCCGTCGTCCAGGATCACCGCGTCGAGCGGGCCGAGGTTGCGCAGCAACTCGATAGCGTCGATGCGCCGCCGCGCAACCGCAATCGGACCGGCGAACGACCTCGCCATCATCGCCGGTTCGTCGCCCGCGTCTTCCGCGGCGATTTTCAATTCGCCACCGTCGGCGACCAGCTCGGCGAGTGCTTTCGATCGCGTGCGTCGATAGCCGCGGCTCACGATGCCGACACGCAGGCCGTGGCTCTGCAAGCGCCTGGCGAGAAACAACGTGAACGGAGTCTTGCTGGTTCCGCCGACCGTCAGGTTGCCGACGCTGACCGTCAGCACGGGAGCACGCTGTTTCATCCTTCGCCAGTAAAGGTGACGCGCGCCGACGCCGATTCGGTAGAGGCCAGCGGCAGCCGCGAGGCCGACCCACGCCGGGAGAAGGCGCATGGGAAGATCGCGCTGCCACAATCGTTCGATTCGTGGGCGACTCGGACTCGGCTGGCTGGGGGGCATCGGTCAGCCGAGATTAATGAGCGCTTCGAGATGCTTCAAGGCGAACTGGGCGCCGCCCGACACTCTGTTTACCGTCGCCCGTGCGATGCGGCCCGCTTGTTGCCGGGCAGCGTCGTCGCCGAGCCATTTCGAACTTTCGAAGACGATGTCGCGCGCGTTATTGACGATTCGCGCGCCGCCTGAGCTGACAATCGACGATACTATCTGCTTCTGGTTCTCGTGATGCGGACCGATCAGCACCGGGACCTCGACCAACGCGGGCTCGGCAGGATTTTGCCCGCCGCGGCCCGGCGTGAGACTGCCGCCGACGAGCGCGATGGCGCCGCGACGATAGAAGCTGCGCAGCTCGCCCATCGTGTCGAGGATCAAGACATCGGCGTCGCGGGCCGCGTCCGGAGAACTGAGTTCCGACGCCTTCACGTAGTCGAGCGAGGCAGCGCGCAGCGCGTTTTCGACATCCGGCGTGCGCTCGAGATGGCGCGGCGCAATCGCCAGCGCGAGCTGCGGGAAGTCCTTGCGGAGTTCGCGGTAGGCTTCCACGATCACGGTGGCTTCGCCCGGCGCCGTCGATCCCGCGATGAAAATCTTCCGCCCCGGCGCAAACGCCATCAGCTCGGGACGAATCGGTTCTTCCGTCGCACCAACCGTTTCGATTTTTGTGTTGCCGGTGACGATAACCCTTGCCGCGATATCGAACTCCGAATAGCGATGCGCGTCATCGACGCTCTGCGTCAGAATCAGGGTCGCGTGGCCGAGCGCGTTTTCAAACAGGCCGCGCGCGCGCAGGTATCGGCGCAACGATCGATCCGAAATTCGGCCGTTGACAACAGCGACCGCCGCGCCGCTGCGCGCGGATTCGATGAAGTAGTTCGGCCAGATTTCAGTTTCGGTGATAATCACGACGCTCGGCCGCACGCGCTGAAGAAAGGTTCGCACCGCACGCCGATTGTCGAGCGGCGCGAGCATCCACGCCGCCGCACCCGGGATTCGGCGCATCGCAGCCTCGCGTCCCGCGGCCGTCATCGTGGTGATCGCCACGACCGCGTCCGGATAACGTTCCAGCAGGCCGACGGCGACCGGCCGAATCGCTTCGATCTCGCCGACCGAGGCCGCATGAATCCAGATTCGCGGCGCGCCGCTGGCGTCCGGAAAATCGCCATGCCCCATCCGTTCGCGATAGTCCCGCACGCTGGCCGGATGCGCGGCCAGCAGCGCAAACGGCAGCGCCGGATACCACAATATGTTGTACAATGCGCTTAGCATCGGAGCGTCGTCGATCCGCACACCTGGCGAGTCGAATTTAGGAGCGGCAATCTCAGTTGACGAGGCCGCCGTTGCCCGCCAGATCTTCGGGCGACATGAATTGCAGGTCGTAGAGCTTTCGGTATTCCTGGCCGCGCGCGAACAATTCGTCGTGGGTGCCGTCCTCGACGATGCGGCCGTGAACGACCACTACGATCCGGTCTGCGCGGCGCACCGTGGACAGCCGATGCGCTATCACCAGCGTCGTCCGGTTCGCCATCAGATGCTCGAGCGCTTCCTGCACGGAGCGTTCGGCGGCCGAATCCAGCGACGAGGTCGCTTCGTCCAGGATCAGGATCGGCGCGTCCTTGAGCAGCGCGCGCGCGATCGCGATTCGCTGGCGCTCGCCGCCAGAGATGCGCACGCCGAGCTCGCCGACCATCGTCTCGTAACCGTTGGGCAGCCGCGAGATGAAGTCGTGAGCGTTGGCGAGTTTGGCGGCGGCGATCACGCGCTCGAGTTTTTTGTCGCTGCTGCCGTACGCGATATTGGCGCGAATCGTGTCGTCGAACAGAAACGTGTTCTGGGTGACCAAGCCGATTTCCGAGCGCAGCGAGGCGATCCGCAGCTTGCGCACGTCGATCCCGTCAACTGCGACGCAGCCTTGCTGCACGTCATAAAAGCGCGGAATCAAGTCCGCCATAGTGGATTTGCCGCCGCCGCTCATCCCGACCAGCGCCACCACCTGGCCAACGCCGATCTCCAGGTTGATATCGTGCAGCACCCATTCGTCGCCGTAGCGGAAGCTGACATTTTCGAATGCAACCCGGTGCGGACCAGGCCGCAGCTCGATGCCGTTGGGATCGTCGGGAACCTCGCTCGGTTGATCCATCATCTCGAAGACGCGCTCGGCCGCTGCCAGACCCTGCTGAATGCTGTTGTTGGTCTTGCCGAGCGCTTTGAACGGCCGATAAACGAGAATCATGGTGGTGAAGAATGCGGCGAATTGCCCCAGCGTGCGCGTGCCCGCTTGCAACGAACCCACCGCCCACCAGACCACGGCGACGACGGCAATCGCGCCCATCGCCTCGATCACCGGTCCGGTAAACGCCTTGATTCGCGCCACGCGCATAAAAATTCGAAACAGCCGCTTGAGCTCGCGATTGAAGCGGGCGCGCTCGTAGTCTTCCATGCCGAAAGCCTTGACGACGCGATTGCCCTGGAAGGTTTCATGCAGCAGCGACTGCAACCCGCTCAATTGCTTTTGCTGATTCTTGGTTTCGCGGCGAACTTTCTTCGAAAGGCTCGCGATCGGCAGCACGATGATCGGAAAACCGATGAAGGCGATGATCGCGAGCTGCCAGTCGAGCGCGAAAGCTGTCACCAGCAACGCGATCAGCGACATACCGTCGCCAAAGATCGAAAACACGCCGCCGCTGAGGCTGGTCACAACCACGCCGACGTCGTTGATGATTCGCGAAACCATCACGCCGGTGGGAGTGCGATTGAAAAAACCGAGCGATTGACGCTGCAGGCTCTCGTTCAGGTCGGCGCGGATGTCCATCGTCAGCTTCTGAGCGATATAGGCGCTCAAGTAATCGTCGGAAAAATTCGCGAGCGCGCGGAGCAAAAATAATCCGGCGAGCACCAGCGAGTACTCGCGCAGCTTCATGGCGCTCTGCGCATCGAGCTGATGACCGACTTTCAGATTGGTCACGAGATCGACGACGTACTTCATGATGAACGGGATTCCGGCGCTGGCCGCCGACAACACGGCCATCGCGATGCCGAGCAGCAGCACATAGGGGAACAGGTATCGGCGCAGATAGCCGTACAGCCGCCATTGCAACGGGGTAAGCAGCTTCACGCGGGCGGCCTCGATGCGATCATGTCGAGCGCGATCGTCGCGACGCGCCCCGCTGCACCCGGCGTGCCGAGCTTCTCGCGCAACGCTTTCAGGGCAGTCACGGTGTCCGCGCGGATCGTGTCGCTTAGGAGAGGCTCGGCGGCTCGCACCAGCTTCGCGACGGTGACGTCGCGCTGGATCAGTTCCGGCACGATCTGCCGGCCGGCCAGAATATTGGGCATCCCGATGAAATCAACTCCCGTCACGAGCATCCGCCCTAGGATATAGGTAAGGGGAGACACTTTGTAAGCGATTACCTCGGGGCATCCGAGCAGCGCGGTCTCCAGGGTGGCGGTGCCCGACGCGACGAGAGCCAGTTCGCTAGCAGCGACAATGTTGTAGGTGTCGCCCTCGACAATCTTGATTCCCGCGAGGTCCGCGCGGCCAACCTCGACTAGCTCGGGGCGCGTCAGCGTCGGCGCCAGCGCCAGTGCTATTTCAAGATTGTGATCGCGCGCGACAATCCGCGCCGCCTTGACCATCGGATCGAGCAGGTAGCGGACTTCGGCGCGGCGGCTGCCGGGCAGGATCGAGATGATTCGGGCGCGCGGCTGGAATCCATGGCGCTTCAGGGTTTCGTCCCGGCTCTGCGGCGTGGCGATTCGATCGAGGATCGGATGCCCGACGAATGAAACACGCTCGCCCGCGCGATGGAACAGTTCGGCCTCGAAGGGCAGCACTACCGCAAGGCGATCGGCGCGATCGACCAGCTTGTCGATTCGGCCGCGCCGCCATGCCCACACTTGCGGCGTGATGTAGTAGAGCACCGGCACTCCGGCGCGGCGGGCGGTGCCGGAGAGAATCAGGTTGAACTCGGCGTAGTCAATCAGGATCACAAGGTCGGGCTTCTCGCGACGGATGATTCGGCGCAGCGCGCGAAACGCGCCAAGCGTGCGGCCGATGGTCGAGGCCAGCTCCGAAAGTCCGAGCCCGTGGATGTCCTCGGTCTTGACGAGCGCGCGCACACCGGCCGCGCGCATTTTCTCGCCCGCAATTCCAAACAGGTCGCAGGAAGGATCGCGCGCGAGAATTTCCCGCGCCAGGTCGCCGCCATGAAGATCGCCGGACGCCTCGCCGGCAACGATCATGATGCGGCCCTTGCGGGCGGTCTCTTTCAGGCGTTCAGCAACGGGCGGCGGCGCTTCGGCATTCAACGGCATCGAAGCGATTGTGATTGAAAACGCCGGCGCCGCAAATAGCCTCGCGCTCGTCAATTGTCCTGCGCGAAATTCCTGCGGATTGCGTCGCGAATCTGATCGACCGGCGAGCCCTGCTCTGCCATTTTCTTCGCCAGCAGCACCTCACCGGTGCAGATTTCGCACGACGACGCGTGCATACCGCGATAACAGTCGAGGAGGTTCTGATGACCTTCCGCCTTGTCACATCCGCAATAGCAATGCAGTTGCGCCAGCAGCGCGGGATTTTTCTCCGCGTATTTGTAGGCTTCCCTCACGGGACCGACGAACTGGCTTGGATCGAGCGTCAAGCGACCCTGCGTCCCATTGGCCGCGACGGTCTCCGCCTCCGCGCGTCCCGTGCAGCAGCAATGACCCGCGACGCACATCGCTCCGCGCGCGCTACGATTCTCGATTGCGGAACCGCCGATCGCCGGCCACAGGTACGCCAGCGCCAGGATTGTCGCAAACGACGAGCCGAAAATTATGGCACGTCTCATGCCGCACCGCCCTTGTTCAAAGTCTTCTTGACGTCATCGACGATGTCCTGCGCTTTGACAACTTCGCCGTTGTATTCGCGCACCAATCGCCCGTCCGCTCCGATCAACATCATATCCACCAGATGGCCGACGGAACCATCGGGCTCGATTTGCCGGCTGAGCTTGAAGCCCGCCAACGCCCGATCGACATCACCGGGACCGCCGGTCAGAAAATACCATCCCTTCTCGTCCGCTCCCTGCTGACGCGAGTAGGCGAGCAACTGCTTGGGGCCGTCATGCTCGGGATCGACGCTGATCGAAACGATTGTCACCCTGGAACCAAGGTCGTTGCCCAGCCGCAGCGCGACGTTCGCCAACTTCGCCGTCTCCATCAGGCATGGCCCCGGACACGACGTATAGATGAAGTCCACCACCAGCGGTTTGCCCTTGAGCGAGGTGAGCGCGACGGTGTTGCCATTCTGATCGACCAGCTTGGTGTCGGTAAGGACGCTCGCGGAGGCCGCGCTGTCGGAGTCGCGATGGCATCCAGCAGCCGCGAACAAACTCGACATTGCCACTAGCATGATCGCGAAAGATCTGAGGTTACGATGAATAGTCATATATCTATCTCTTACTAATTGTATATTGGTTACTTGGTAAACGCACGCTACTCAATGTGGCGGCGGCGTATTGGCCAGCACTACCGACCATCCAAGCACGACAGCCAGCAGAGCGCATTCAACGGCCACATTGCGAATAAGAGTTGCACGCGCCGACGATTCTCCTACCGAGCCTACCAGCCGGTAACGGTTGTAGCCGCCGATTAAAATTACCGTGGCGGCAGTACCGACCTTCCACAGCAGCGTCCGCCCGTAGATCGAGTTCACCAGCAGATCGAGTCGCAGTCCGAGCGCGTCCCACGCCCTGATCGCACCCGTCACGATCAGCGCCGCGACGGACCATCCCGCAATCTTCGAAACTCGCGAGGTCGCCAACCGCAGCCAGTTCGCGCCGGCGTGCCCGTAGGTCGCGCCTATCAGCAGTGAGACTAAAGCACCGATCCACAAGCCCGCGGCTGCCTGATGCGCAAAATGAACCGCGATCGCGAATGCGCCCTTGTCCACCGCATGGCTCGTTACGCTCTGCATTGCGAGCAGAGCCGCCGAGATGACGAACATCAACGTCGTCGCGAGGCGCCCGGGCGCGGGAATCCACGCCACCGCGGCCAACAGTAGTGCGGTCGCGAGCCGCCACGTCCAGACCCGTCCGGCGTAGGTCTCGCGCATTATTTGCGGCATCATCGGAATCACTTCTCTGAACGTCGAGTCCGCCATTCCCGCCGCGACCGACAGAAGCCTGAGCGGCGATACCATCAGAACGATCAGCGCGAGCATCCTCCACAGCTTCGCCAGGCTTTGACTCGAACGATCGGCCGCGGCGATGTCGCGCGGCGCCGCCATCAGCGCAAAAGCCGTCGTTCCGAATATCAGCACTTGCGACGTTACCAACGGCCACGCGAATATTGGCTGCGGGATCACGATCCGTTCGCGACCGTGAACGTGTATGAGCCCTGCGTGTGATGCGTATCGATACATACGACTGCCCACTTGACCGTGTAATCGCCGGGTTTCAGCGCGCCGAGCTTGACCGACAGCAGGATCCCGTCGTCGCTGACCTGGGGCGTTCCCACGGCAAGGTTCTGCCCGTCGGCGCCTGCCACTTCAAGCTTCGCGAACAGCTTCTCTATTGGTGCGTCAAACTTGATCACGACTTCGGGAGGAGGCGAAGCGACTTTCTGTCCCGCCGATGGAGTTTCCTGTTCCGGAAACGAATGCGCCCGCGCCACCGCAGGATTACTCACTACAATAGCCAGTATCGCGCCAGCGTATAGCCACATGCTCAATTTCTTCATTCGCCAGGTCCTCGATTGATCGTCCAGTTGCCCCATTTCGGGAAAAAAGAATCGTAAAAGATGTCGAGCAAGCCAATTATTGTGGCATGATTCGCCGGCACGCTCGCGTTGTTCAGCGCGAACTGAGTGCCAATGCTTAGTTCATAATGATAACTGACGTACGCGATCCCCGGTGTCGCCATGATAGTCGGGAAGGTCTGGCCCGAAGGTCCTTTGATCAACTGGTCATAGTTGAATTCACTGAACACGAAGAGATTCCGAAAGGGCCACTTTAGTCCGATGTCCTGAACGTTGTTGCTCAGGTAGGGAAGTGAGTATTCGACCACCGCGTCCGCAAACAGATCATGGCTGGTCTGTCCGCCCAGGGCCGGCAAATAACCGACGTCGCCCTGGAATCCCAGCGGCCGGAGAAATTTAAGCGCCGGGGAATTTGGAAGATCGCCCAAAGCTTTCTCCCAGAGGAATTCCGGACCCAGGCTGGTGTGGCTCTGATCGCGGATATCTTTGTTGCCAACCGGCAGGTCGGCGACCAGGGCAACCGAGGTCAGAAACTCATGTTTCAGCGAATAGAAGAAAGCCCACTTGGCGGCCACTTGGGGATTGTCCACCCCTTCGCGGCTGGGGCCCTCGAACGGAGAAACGTGGTGCCACGCCGTGCCGCCCGCAAGGCTGAAGGTCGGCATATAGTTGTCGTCAATCCAAAGAACTTTCTCGCCCGAGAAACCGATCGAGTAGTCATTGGCGTCGCTGCTCTTGACCCACGACGGCTCCAGTATGTCCAGTTCATTCGCTGGAGTAGGGTCCTCGGCTATCAGCGGTTCCAGGAACACGTAGTCACCCACAACTCCGTGCGCGTAGGCAGCGCTCACGTGCATCGCGAACACCATCATCAACATAATCAACGCGAAAGCTATTTTCCTCAGCATAAACTCCATCCCGGCCGCATCAGGCCGATCGATACGACTATTTCCGACAGGCAATTATTCTGGCGACAGCGAGATCGTAGAGCGCAGATAGACGAAGACCGCGCCCGAGAACAGCATCACGTCCAGCCCGAGCTCCAGCCACATTCGCGGTCGCGACGGCGCGCCGGTCCCGAAGCAACCGCAGTCGAGGGTGAGACCTCGAAGCAGCGCGGACGCCAACGCCGTGAAGAATATTATCGAGAGGACAGCGACCGCGAGCGCTCCGAACCGCCTGGTCCATGGTGCGAGCAACATTAGGCCGCTCGCGATCTCAAATGGCGGCAGACCCAGCGCGAGCAGGTTGATAAGCACCGCCGGCAGGATCGCGAATCCAGCGACGTTATCCGCGAACGACAGCGGATCGCGGATCTTGTCGATGCCTGCGTAAATGAATATGGCGGCCATGGCTATGCTGGTTGCGAGCACCACATACCGCCGCGAATTTGTGAGAGGCATCATGGTACGCTCCCCTTCGATGCCGGCAATCCAGCCGCCGACCATGCCTCCCATCCGCCCGTGAAGACGCTGACATTGCCGAAGCCGAGACTCAGCAACGCGTTCGCGACGAGCTTGCTGTCGTGGCATTCGCCGCCGGAGCAGTACACGATGATCGGCTTGTCACGGTTGGCTTCGAGCACGCTGGTCAGGCGCCGGTAATCTTTGGCGAAGTCGTCTCGCGCGAGGTTGAGCGCTCCCGGCACGTGTCCATTTTCGAAGAACACTGATGGCCGGGCGTCAAGGATGAGTCCACTTTTCCTGTCGACGGCTGAATGGAATTGGTCAAGTCCTACAGTTGCCGCCGGCGCGATCTTGAACGGCGGCGCGGCGACCAGGGTCGTCAACTCGACATCGAACCGCTGCTCCGCCGTCTGATAGACGATAGGAAGTGGAGTGGGCGAGTATCGATTCATCGCGAGGCCAGCCGCCAGGGACGCAATGGCGAGCAGCGCAACGCCGGCGAGATCACGCAGAATCTCCACGAGACTTCTCGCTTGAGGCACGTGCGCCGGACCTTGGGTGACTACCGATGACTCTGCTGAAGACTGCATCGCAATTCTCTGGATAGGTTTCAGTGCAACCCGGAAGTCGTAACAACCGCCATGAACAAGGCGCGACTGCGCTCTTGCTGTGCTTGAAGCTCGTATTCGTTGCGCTCTTGTTCGGCGATATTCGCATTTTCCTGATCCGCCCAGGCGCGGCATTGCGAAATTTCCCGATCGCGCTCCTCATCTGCCCCCTGCGGCTGCGATTCAACGGAAGTGTCGTGACTTGCTGCCATGTCGGCCATCTTATCACTGCTATGTACCTGCGCTTCATCGATGCACCGTTTCTCGCTCGCGTCGAGTGCTAGTCGCTTTTTTTCCAACTGCGCGAGCGTTGGATCCGAATCGACGTTCCAGCTATTCGAAGCAGCGCATCCAGCCATCAGGATGATTGCTACTAGCGCGAGCTTCTTCACTTGAAGCGGTTGCAACGAGGACTACTCCTGGGGTCAAGGCTTGGCGTTAGCGTTACCTAGATTCGCTGATGCATGCGCCGCAGAACTCTGTGGCAGTAGTGGCAACACGGCCTCCGACAGGCTCTTCTCCGTGACCTTGGACTGATCGGGCATAAACTCTGCACGCACCACCCCATTACTGTCCACGACAACAGTCATTGGCAAGCTGTTAGGTGTGCCGAAATCGTTGACGTTGGCGTCATCAAGCATGGCCGCGGGATAGCTGAAGGACTGCATGACTTTGATCACATCGGAGCGGTCGTGAGGGCGGTCCGCGCTCACGCCGATCAGCTCGAGACCCTGACCATGATAGCGCCGGTAGAAAGCGTCCAGCGCCGGCATTTCCTCGCGACAAGGCGGACACCAGGTCGCCCAGAAGTTGACGATTACGACTTTCCCACGCTGTGCACTTAGATTGAATGTCTGACCGTCCAGTTGGGGCACCTCGAACGCCGGCGCAGCGTTACCAACAGTCGCGGAGGCGAACGCCAGCGCAGCCACGCAAATGATCGCCGTAACTCCCGCACCGACAAACCAAAATGTCGTTCGCCTCACGCTCGGGTTCGCTCGCTTCATGCCGCGTCTCTCAACCTTCGTTGAGCGTTTTCTTGACATCCTGGACGATGTCCTGGGCCCTTACGGCTTCGCCGTTGTATTCTCGAACTATCCGCCCATCCGGGCCGATCAGCATCATGGCAATCAGGTGGCCAACCGAACCGTCAGGCTGGATTTGCCGGCTGAGCTTGAAACCGGCCAGCGCCTTATCGACGTCCGCTGGCCCTCCAGTCAGGAAATACCAGCCCTTCTCATCCGCACCCTGCTGATGCGAGTAGGCGAGCAACTGTTTGGGGCCGTCATGCTCGGGATCGACAGTGATTGAAACGAGCGTCACTTTCGAGCCTAGATCGTTGCCCAGCCGCAGCGCGACGTTCGCAAACTTTGCAGTCTCCATCAGGCAGGGACCCGGGCACGTCGTATAAATGAAATCCACGACCATAGGCTTGCCCTTCAGCGAATCGAGCGAGACGGTGTTGCCATTTTGATCGACGAGCTTGGTGTCCGTGAGGACACTAGCGCCCTCCGCGGTTGAGTCGCTGTGACATCCAGCAGCCGCAAACAAGCTTGACGTTACGAGTAACGCTATTCCTAGAGATCTGAGATTACGATGAATACTCATATCGGTATCCCATGGTAGTTATGGTTTTTGAGTTGCAGGTTAAGTGCGGATAGCTCAAGGTTGTCCTCACCTTCGCATCAGAAGCTATAACTCAGGATCAGCTTGGTCGCGTACGCCGCGGTCAGCTGATAACCCCTCATGTTCTGAAAAAATGGAACCTCAATGTCTGCGTAGGCCCGAATGATCCCGATTTTGATTTCGCCTCCCGGAGCAACGATAAAACGTGTGTAGCCGCTGCCGGGGGAATTTGCGTTATTTCCAGTATCCCGCGTACGGTCAGAGGCGAGAAAGGTGAGCATCGGAGCGAGTTCCTTGAGAAAACCAACTTTGCCGAAGTCGTAGTAGGTTCCTACTGCACCGTCGACTTCCCTACCGGGCGTGTACTGGTCCTGTTCCCAGAGCGGCAGATCGTAGCTGACCTGCACGAAGTAGTTGAAGGGGCGCTCCTTGAAGGTCAACGGCAAACTTCCCAACTTAGTCGGTAATGATCCGATGTGGTAAGCGCCCAGGAGAAGATCGGTGCTTCCCGTGCCGATCTGCGTATCGCGATCGTAGGGTGGATAGGTCCACTGGCCGCTCGGGACCTTGACTCCCGCCAGGAGTCCGGTCGACATGTCCTCCGACAGGCCCGTATACATCCCCTGGATTCGGATATCGCCAATCGAGTCGTCCTGGAACCAATGAATGTCGGCGTTGTTGCCGTCATAGGCACCCTTGTAGTAGCGCGACCAATAGGGCACCTCGAGCATCACTCCCCAACTCCGATTGAACATGTACTGTCCGCCGACTTCCATGAAATTGGTTCGGATGTACTTGTCGTTATTGTAGAATTCAGAGGCTGGCTGAGTTGCGTGAAAGTTTATGTACTGATCCATGTATTCATATTGAAACCACACCTGGCCTCCGGTTCCCTGAGGAATTAGAGCTTCGGTATCCACCTCGAAAACTCCACATCCGCATGCACACGCCCAAACCAGACCGGGCGTTGGACCGATCGCGAAAATTGCCGCCACCAACATGCGTCTGGCCGACTTAGAGAAAGCCAGGCGCCAGGACATATGATTCCTCCGCATAAAACATCCACCCCCCGGCCAACTAAGGCCGCACCCTGTGCTCGCGAACCGTCGAGGCTCGCGAGCAATCATCTCTTGATGAAAATTTGAAACTGCCCAGCTAGCAGAACAGCTTGGGTGGAGGCGGATCGGGAGCTTCGGCGAATTTACTTGTCAGAATGGGAACCAATTGAGGGAGTCTCTCGTGCGAAAGAATTCTCGCGCCGATGTCGGGCTGGGCCGGGCGTGCGATTGGCACGGTGCCAGGCGCGCTGTCGAGCGATTGCAGCGGATGGCAGATGTCCATCGAGATAATCGGCCCCGAACGATCCGAAATGACGATCACGCCGATCGACGGCAGACTCGCCATCATCATGACGAACGCCATAGCCGCGGCTAGTTGCCGCATCGAAGTGCGATCGATCATCAGCGAGGTTGCCATAGGTCTCTGCTCTTAGCCTTTGCTGCGCGCGCGATCAACATCGGCGGCGACCGCGTCCGGACTTACCTCGAGCGCGTTGTACTGCCGAATCTGATGGCCGTCGGGACCAAGCAGGAATGCTTCAATGGAATGTGTGATGGTCCCGTCGCCCTCGCGCGTCCGGCGCAACTTGAACAATGCGAGCACCTGGTCGATTTGCGCGGGCGTCCCGGTCAGAAAAATCCAGCCGTTGCCGGCGGCGTCGTGGCTCTTCGCGTATTTTGCGAGTTCCGCGGGACCATCGTGCTCCGGATCGAGCGTGATCGACACTATTGTAACGTCGGCTCCCAGAGCGGGACCAAGCTGATGCGCGATCGCCGCCATCTTTGCCGTCAGCATCGGGCAAGTCGACGCGCACGAGGTGTAAATAAAATCGATCAGGACCGGTTTACCTTTCAGCGACGCGAGCGAGACCGAGGTCCCATGCTGATCGATCAGACTCACCTCAGGCAGGCAAATATTGCCGTTAGCCGCCGGATAGTCGCCCATGGCTTCGCGATCGCCGCAGGCGGACAGAGTAAGAAGCGCGGCGAGACTGACTATGCCCAGAACGCGGCTATAGGGCCTGAGGATGCTGATGTAGATCATGAACCTGCTATAGCTACTCGGATAGTCAGAAGAGCGCGCCGCCGGCTTTAAGATCCGCGGTCTTGATGTGCACGATTCCGGAATCGTCTTCATGCGGCAGGCTGGCGGGCACGCATGACGCTTTGCCCACATTCATCCGGTCGATTGGATAGTGATTCCCGCAGACGCGGCAAATCAGTTCGCCGCCAACTATTCGGTAGCCGCGATGGAACGCGAAGCACTGGCGGCACGCGTCGAACACCGAGCGTACCTTGCCGTCGTCGCCGCGCGCGAGCAGGAAGCGCAGACGTTCGCCCGCGTTATCGGTGTAACAGAAAAGCCGCGCGCTGCCGGGACGCAGCGCGGACACGTTGACGGCGACGTCGTCGCTGCCGCTTACGGCGGTGCACTCTGAGGTGGCGGTGAAGATGAGAAACGCCGCGCCGGCGGCGAGTATGAAAGCGCCGAGAATCCTTAGTCTGGTCTTACGCATCGCAGACCAATGCTGTCGCAGTGGACCGCAGGCGTCAAGGCGCAACCGAATCCGTCAGCATCACTTCCTTGATTCTCTCCGTCAGTTCCATCACGCGCAGTCCGTCGTCGGCGCTGACCGCCGGCGTGGACCTGCTGCGAACGGCAGCAACGAACGCATTGACTTCGTCGGCGAGCGGATCGCCTTCGTCGAAATCGATCTGCTCGGCCGAAATGGTTGGGAACTGCGCGCCCCGCGCCGGCGGAGTTTTGCGATACACCTGGATGCTGCGCGCTTCGTAATCGACCGAGATGTACGCGTCGGGCTGGAAGAAGCGAATCTTGCGCTCGCGTCGCGCCGACACGCGGCTGGTCACCAGATTTGCGATGAGACCGCTCTGGAAGCGGATGCGCGCGTTTGCGAGGTCGATTCGATCGGTGAGAATCGCGACGCCGACCGCCTCGAGCGACGCGACTTCCGACGGCGCCAGCGAGAGGATCACGTCGAGATCGTGCACCATCAGATCGAGCAGCACGTCCACGTCGGTGCCGCGCTCGGTGAACGGCGCGAGCCGATGGCATTCCACGAAGCGCGGATTTTTCACGATCGAATGCAGATGCACGACCGCCGGATTGAACCGCTCGAGATGGCCGATTTGAAGAATGCGCCCGCTCGCCGACGCGAGCCCGGCCAGCTCATGCGCTTGCGCCAGCGTCTCGGCCATCGGCTTTTCCAGCAACACGTCGATGCCCGCCTTCAGCATCGCGGATGCGATCTCATGATGCGTCACGCCGGGCGATGCGACCGTCACGAGGTCAACCTTGCCCGCGAGCATCCGGTAGTCGGCGATCGGCGTCGCGCCAACTTCCTTCGCCAGCGCTCCCGCCCGCTCGCTGTCGATATCGACGATATGCGCGAGCTTGATGCCCGCAATCGCGCCGTACTTGCGCGCGTGCAGAGTGCCGAGCCGGCCCGCGCCGATCACCGCGGCGCGCAGCTCAGGCGCTGCTTTCGGCATAGCCGTATATCGTCACGTTTTTCGCGCGCGCGAGTTCGAGCGTGCGATCGCGTTCGAGAATCAGCGCGACTCCCGCTTCGACGCCGATCATCGCCGCGCCGATCTCGGCGAGCAATTGCACCGTAGCCGGGCCAATCGCGGGACGATCGAAACGCAGGTCCTGTCCCGGTTTCGCGGCCTTGGCCACCACCAGGCCCGCGCCCACCAGCGCGGCCGCGCGGCGGATCGCGGCGTCGGTTCCTTCCAGCGCTTCCACTGCGGCGACCATTCCGTCGCGAACCGCAACCGTCTGGCCGATGTCGTAGCTACCGAGGCGGCGCGCGACCGCGAAGGCGAGATCGAGATCGCGGCGTTGCGCAGGAGTTGGCTCGGGACCGGCGCTGACGCCGGCGCGCGCGAGCCAATGCTCGATCATCGGCACCGGATCGATCATCTTGATTCCTTCAGTCTCGACTTCGCGCGCGATGCCGCGCAGCACTGCGTCGTCGCTGAAGCGCCCGATTCCCGCGAGCATCTTGAGCGCTCGCGCGTCAGGCGCGAAGGAATCTTTCAGCCGCGCGCGAGAGATGCCGCCAGCCATCGCGGCTTCAGACACTCCGGCGCTTTTGAACACGTCGATTATTTTCTGCAGCTCGCCGACTTTGATCCAGGTGACTTCGCTGGCAACCGAGTCGAGCGCCCGCTCGCTTTCATTCAGATGCGCAACGGCGACGACCTTGATCCCGCGCTCGCGTGCGGCGCGTGCTACTTCGAGCGGAAAGACGCCGTTACCCGCGATGAGCCCGAGCTTATTCACGCTCGCGGCCAACGACTCCGCGCTTCGAGTCGTTTATGAAATCGACAAGTCGCCGCACCTCGACAACCGTACCGTGCTCGTCGAGCACCTGCTGGATCGCGTCCTCGCGCAACAGCTTCGAGAAAAACAGCGTGCGAATCGCCGACTTCAGCGCCGCAACCGTTTCAGGCTTGAAGCCGCGCCTCTGTAGACCGACCTCGTTGACGCCCGCCAGCCGCGCGCGCTCCGAGCCCGCCACCATCGAATACGGCGGCACGTCCTGCGCGACCTTGGCGCCGGCCGCCACGATCGCGTGAGTGCCGATGCGAGTGAACTGATGCACCCCGACCTGGCCCTCGCAAATCGCATACTCGTCAATCAGGCAGTGGCCCGCGAGGCCCGTGGACGCCGCAAGGATCACGTGGTCGCCGATGATGCAGTCGTGCGCGACGTGCGCGTACGTCATCACCAGCGTGTGGCTGCCTACCTTTGTGATCATCCCGCCGCCTTCGGTGCCGCGATGAATGGTCGCGAACTCGCGAATCATGTTGTCGTCGCCGATTTCGACGACCGACGGCTCGCCCTTGAACTTGAGATCCTGCGGTTCCGCGCCGATCGCCGCGAACTGCCAGATGCGATTACCCGCGCCGATCGTGGTGTTCCGCTCGATCATCGCGCACGGACCGACTACGGTGCCCGCTCCGATCTTGACGTTCGGCCCGATTACCGCGCCCGCACCGACTTCGACGCTCGTGTCGAGTTCGGCGCGCTGGTCGATGACCGCGGAGGGATGGATTCTGCCCGCTATCGAACTTGCTCCTCGACTTCCATCGCCGACAATTCCGCTTCGGCCGCCAACTCGTCGCCGACGCGCGCCGTCGCCTGCATCCGCCACAGGGGACGATGAAATTTCAGAATTTTTACTTCCATCCGCAGTTGGTCGCCCGGGATTACGCGGCGTCGAAAGCGCACTTTGTCCAGCCCGGTCAGCATGAAGAGGCGCGTCGGATCCGCGTCCACTTCATTGAGCGCGAGGATCGCCCCCGATTGCGCCAGCGCCTCGACGATCAGCACCCCCGGCATCACGGGATGACCTGGAAAATGCCCCGCGAAGTACGGTTCGTTGAAGGTTACGTTCTTGATCGTTACGACGCGGCCCTTGCCCAGCTCGAGGATGCGATCGACCAGCAGAAAAGGGTAGCGATGGGGCAGCAGCCCCATCACGCGCTCGAGGTCTCCGACTTTCGGGTCGTCAGGCACCGGGAATTACTTCGCGCACGTTATCCCGAGCGGCTACTTCGAGATGGTGGATTTCTTGGCAGCATCCGCTCCGAAATCCGACGGCTCTGGAGCGCCGGCCTCCTGGGCCCGCATGCTGGTGCGCGCAACTGCGCCGCCAGCGCCTTCGCCTAGCGAGCCGATCGCCACGTGCGTCGCGTTGTAACTGCGAATCACCTGGTCAGTGATATCGATGCCCGGCGTGCCCCACAGGATCGATCCCTTCTCGAAGACCATTGTGTAGTTGTCGCGCTCGCCCAGCGTGCGAATGACCTGTGCGAGGTCATGCACGATTTTCGCGGTGACTTCCTGGTCCTTCGCCTGCAATTCGTCCTTCGAGTCTTTGTAGTCGCGCTCGAAGTTTTTGAGCTTTTCCATGTACTGGTCCTGGAGACTCTGGCGCTGATCCGGGTTCATCAGCATGCCCTTTTTCTCCATCTCGTCCTTGAGCGCCTGGACCTCGTTCTGCTGCCGCTGCAGGCGCGCCTCGAGCGACGTGACACGGCCCTGGAATTCGGACTTGGCCTTCTTGCCGGCGTCGCACTCATTGAGCGCTCGTTGCACGTCAACGTACGCGAACTTGAGTTCGGCATGCGCCGGCACTGCCGCGCACATCGCGGCAAGGAACACACCGAACATCGCACCGATGAACAACCGTTGCCTCATAGAGCCCGGGAATCCTCCTGCTGAACAGCTACGTCGGACGCGTCGCCGTGGCGCATCACTCGTGAACGGGAGATATACACAATAGTACTTCACAGGGCATTAAATCCAGTTGCTACGCCGTCGAAGGCGCTCGATACGCAAATATTGCACGCTGGTAGACGCTACAGCGGCGAGCCTGCCCCGACTTCGAAGACGGTGCTCTGGTCGGCCGGCCGCGGGTTGAGCGGGAAAGCGATATCCACCGCCAACGGTCCGAATGGCGACTTCCAGCGCACGCCGAATCCAACCGACGCCTGCAGATTGGTGAGGCTGAATGAACCTGGGTTAGCATTTGGTGGTGGATGGAGCAGGAACGACTGCCCGGCGTCGCTGAATACGACCCCGCGGATTCCCAATCCCGAC
>JBAWCX010000341.1:0-6943 GCA_049590495.1 Binatus sp. (SeqCode) | reverse complement strand
GCTGATACGCATGCGCGCCGATGTGATTGAACATGTAGTTGGTCGGTGAGCGCCGCCCGAGCGGCAGGTAGCGCAGGCCGACGCCGCCGTGAGAGGTGACTGCGATTTTCAGCTCGACGAATTTTCTCCACACCGGATCGTAGTCGAAGAAACTGTCGAGGCCGTAGCAATCGAAGTAGGCGGCGTTGGGGAACGCGCCTGGATGCTCGCGCTCGAGCGCCGGGATCGGACGCGCGACACCCGGCGGAATCATCGCGACCTTCAGGCCAACGCGCGCGGCGTATTCGAGTTCGGCGATCGCTTCCTCGGGCGTGTGCATCGGAATCGCGGCAGCCGGCGCGATACGGTCGCAGAATTGCGCGCAGATCTCGGCGTTCATCGTGTTGAGCGCGCGACATGCGATCCGCCGCACCTCGCCGTCGTGAATCGTCGGCAGTGCGAGTCCGAGCGTGGGATAGAGGATGGAAAAATCGACGCCGAGATCGTTCAGCCTGCTGTACAGCAGCCGCGGCGCCATCACGGTCGCGAGGTCATAAGCGTCGTTGGAGACGCCCCACCAGGCGCCGCGCATATCGCCCGCGTCGCGATTTCCGCGCGAGCCGGTCGGATGCTCGCGAAGCTCGCGATTGTAGCGCTCGAGCATCCCGCCTCCACCGATCTTCTGGAGATATTCGTTGAAGAGCGGAGCGGGCTCGATAAGATGCCCGTCGGCGTCGATCACGGGATGATCGAGCCGGTCGCGCAACTCGCGCACCTGCTTGATGGTTTCGGCGTTCACGCCTGGGCGACCTCGATTTGGCTTTTCGCTGTCAAACGAGCGGTAGCGCGCACCCGCCAGAGGTGTCAAGCGCGGATTGCCGATCACGCCGAAGAGGCGCGCCGGCGTCAGATCAAAATACCAAAGAGACGGCGCTAGTTCTTGTCGCCGCGATGAATAAGGTGGTGATGATCCGTTGCGGGATCATTCAACGGATGCTGCGATGCCGGTGCGCCATCGCGCGCGGCGATGGTCTGCGCGCATCGGAGATGCAGCGGAGGATCGCCGACCATTTTGACGCCGAAACCGAACCGGGTGCCACAGTGACCGCACCGTTCCTCGGCCATCGCGCGCAGCGTATGGCACTTGGCATGATCGCACGATCCGCGGCAAGGGCCGCCAGGCATCCCGGGAGTCTGAATAGTGACGACGCTCATGGTTTCATCCTCGCAATTCGTTTTGCGGAACCCAACAACACCTCAAACCTACCCCACATTGAAATTAGCTCCGCTAACTGTTTGTAGCAAGACCGCTACATACAGACAGTGCGCTTTTTGTACCGTTAGCTATTATACCGTTTTGTACTCCTAATTAACTTTTTGCAGTCTACTCTATTTGATTTTCGTGCGCAATAAGTCCTGACATAGGTAAGTCGGCTTGAACGCGGCTAATGATGGCTAGAATTAACGTCTCATTGCGTAAGCTAGAGACAAGCCGTCAGCGCGAGTCAGAATTACAGCATTGCTAATCTATCAGGCGCTCGGCAACGAACCGCCGAGCAGCTTGCGCGAGCGGTCGAGACTGCGTCGCAGGTAGCCGCGGACGTGGCGAGCGACGCGATCATCGACATGGCCCAGCGCAACACCGGTGGCAAACGCGGCCATCGCGGCTTCCATCGCGCGCCGGTCGGGCGGATTCTTCGCGCTGGCGCGAGACCCACGTGCGAGGGCGCCGCGCAGCCCGCCTTTCTTTGCGACGTGCTTGTCGCCCAGCCGCTTCAGCGCCGCGAATGTCGCGCGCAGATCTTTTATCTCGGCCGCGTCGTATGCGGGCGCTGACTCGAGCACTGCCGCCGCATGCGCGAGCATCCCGATCGCCGACATCGCCTGGCCTTGCGCGTATGGCGACGTCAGTTCGGGCATCAGCGCCTCCATGATCGTCCGCTGCATTCCACTGATCAGTTCATTCAACGTCGGCCGTAGCATCCGAACACCTCAGACTAATCGAAGCTGCGTGGCCAGATCGTCGAACAACGCCGGCAGCAGCAGTTCGAGAAACGGCATGACGGCGTCGGACGTACGCCGCTCGACGAAATCACGGATTCCAGTCAGGCAAATCACGGCCATCTTGGCGTTGCCGAGCACTTGGTAGAAAAACAGCCGCTCCCGATCGACGCGATGGCCGGTCTTCTGTTCGTACAGGCGATAGAATGCCTCGCGTTCCATCAGGCCGCCAGCGAGTTCGTCGCGCCCCCAGAACATCATCGACGCCCAGCCGAGGTCCTCCATCGGATCGCCCAGATGCGCCATCTCCCAATCGAGCATCGCGACGATTCCATTCTCGTCGTACAAATAATTTCCCGAACGATAGTCGCCGTGAACGATCACCACTCGGTCAGTCACGACCGGGTTGGCTTTGAGCCATGCGAACGCGGCGGTGAGAATCGGGTAGTGCTCGCCCATCCGGTCGCGTTCGTACACTTCGCTCCAATGCGCGGCCTGGATGCGTGCGGGATCGGCGAGACTCGCAGGCGGCCCCAGCATTTCGAGCCCGCACTCGCGGTAGTCGAGCGCTTGCAGTCGCGCGAGCTCGCTCAGGAAGTCATCGGCAACTTTGGCGCGCGTCGATTCGGCTTCCGCGGCGGGAAACGCACCCATGCCGGTTTGGCCCGACGCGCGATGCATGATGAAAAACGGGCGATCCATCACGCTCGCGTCGAGCTCGAGGAAGAGCGGCTCGGGAACCTTCAGGCCTGCGCGATGCACGGCGGCGATCACGTTGAACTCGCGCTCGCGATCGGATTTGAGCAGCCCGCCGGTCGGATCGCGCCGCCCAATCATCGGTCGCGTGCGCGTCTCGCCGCCCTCGCTCCATTGCAGGTCGAAGGCATAGGTCTCGCGCGACGAACCGCCGGAAATTCGCTTGAGTCCCACCACGCGATGCTCGCGCGCATGCGGCATCCGGCGTTTGAGATATTCGGTCAGTCGACGCTGATCCAAGTTAGTGACGGTCCATCTCGCGCTACGGATTTGGCGAGGTTGGTGGAAGCGTCGTTGGATTTACCGGCGTCGTGATCCCGCCCATCACGCTGCCCATCGACGCGCGCAGCCTTTCCGCCTGCTCGATCTTTCCGTTGCGCATCAGTTGTCGTTCGACGCCAAGCGCCTCGTGTTTGGCCTGGTCGATCTGTTCCTGCGTGGGTGGCGCGATTGCCACCGCGGTCGCCAGTGTCTGCTGCGAAATTTGCGCCAGCATCTGAGTCATCTGCACGGTCGAGGCTGAGGGCGGCGTCGTTGTCGAAGGGCCCGCGACGTTTCCCAGCGCCTGCGCGAAACTCCCGGGGCCGCGCGCGGTCATGAACATCTGCGCCTCGTTCATGCTCGACGCGCCGTCCAGCCGCGTGCCCGACGGCGCGCTGTGGCTCATCGCATCGACGTTCATCACGTCGAGCGACGGCGTCGCGCCGAGGTTATTCAGCGTCATTATCGAATCGTAGTGAATCTCGTCCGCGTGCGAGCCATCGACGTCAAACGCGACCTCCGAATCGCCGTCGCCTATCGGCGAGACTCCCGTCACGTGGCCGATGGTCGCCGACGCGTGCGTTATCGGATCGCCGGGGCCGAGCCCGCCGCTCGTGTCGAGCTGCGTCGAGTAGTACGACGGCTGACTACTGGCGCATCCCGCGAGCAGCAGTGCGACGATTAGCGGCGCGCAAATTCCAATCGTTCTACGCAAATGCCGGCATCACTTCCTTTGCGAACAACTCGATGGTCGGCGGCGGCGCGAAGTCGCTGAAGAAAATTACGAACGTCGTGATTCCCATCGCCACGCGCTTTTTGAGTTCCTCGATCAGCTGCTTCGGCGTGCCTTTGATTCCGGTGTTGATAAACGGCTTGAGCATCTGCGCCGCCTTCCACTTCGCCTCGACTTCCGCGTCGCTCGAGCCGATACACACCAGCAACTGCTCCGAGATGTCGATAGTGTTGATGTCGCGCCCGACGTCCTTGCAGTGCTGCTTGAGCACGTTGAACTTGTGCTCGAAGCTTTCGTAGCCGGCCGGACAATTCCATCGGTCGGCGAACCGCGCGACCAGCTTCAACATGATTTTTTCGCCCGCGCCGCCAATCGTGATCGGTGGATGCGGTTGCTGCACCGGCTTGGGATTGCAGACCGCTTCTTCGACCGAGTAGTGACGCCCCTTAAACGTCACGCGCTTCTCGGTGAACATCGCCTTCATGATGTGCAGGCCTTCCTCGAACATCTTGAGCCGCGTGCCCATCGACGGGAACTGATAGCCGTAGGCCTTGTACTCTTCGTCCATCCAGCCCGCGCCGTAGCCGATCTCGAGACGGCCGTTGCTGATGTGGTCGATCGTCGACAGCGACTTCGCCAGCAGTGCAGGGTTGCGGTACGAGTTGCACATGACCATAGTGCCGATGCGAATCTTCTCGGTCTTCGCCGACAACCCCGCCATCAGCGCCATGCATTCATGCTGGTCGAGGTCGGGCATCCCGCGCGTCCACATATGATCGACCAGCCAGATTGAATGGTAGCCGAGCTTTTCGCATCGATGGGCGCGCTCTTCGAGCTGATGCCACGATTGTCCGGCCTGCGGAGAGAACAGGGCGAATTGAACTTTCTTGCTCATTGAAATTTACTCCCGTGCGAAATTGGCGTGAGCGTGAAATACCTGACGCCTCTGTTTCGCACGCCGAACCGCAAAGGGTCAACCTGCGACGAGGCGGCGCGTCGCGGACTTGTGCGACGACGCGAAATCGTGGAGAGGATTAGGCCCATGAAGATTCGACGGCGCGTTGCGCTCATCGTGTTGGTGGCTCCGCTCCTTTGCATCGCGCTTGGCGCGGTCGTATCGGCGGCCGAGTTCAATGCGGTGGGCGCGGCCCGCGAACTGAAAGGCGCGCCGGGAATTTACGAATGGACGTTCGAAGCGACGGTCGGCAAATCGCCATTCGACAAAATCGCGCTGCATCGCGTCGCCCCGGTACCCTTCCTGAAGGCGCATGCCGACGTGGTCGTGCTCTACTTGCCCGGCACCAACATGAACGGCGAAGTCGTGCTCGAAGATCCGCGCTACTCGTTCCAGGTCTATCTCGCGGAGCAGGGCGTGGACGTGTGGTCGATGGACTATCGCACCCACTTCATTCCGCCTGAGACGCCGCAGAGCGATCTCTCGGAGCTGGCGAGCTGGACCAACGAGCTCTTCGAGTCGGACATAGAAGCGGCGGCGAAATTTGTCAACGAAAAAACCGGCCGCAGCAGAATCTTCGTCGCCGGCTTCAGCCGCGGCGTCGAGTTCGCCTACCTCTACGCCGCCATGCATCCCGAGCGCGTCGCGGGAATAATCGCGCTCGACGGATTCATCCCGACTCATCCGACGCGCGCGGCGTCGATGCCGCCCGGCCAGTATGCCGACGACATCGGCGGTAAGCATCTGACGTACGACAAGCGGCGCACGCTGATGCAGATGGTGATCGACAATCCCGACCAGCCAGCGCCGATTCCCAAGTACAAAACCGCGCGCGAAAACCTGGAACACGTCATGTACGATGCGGCACCCGGCAACGGCGCGTTCGCCAACATGCCGGGCGGATTTTCTGACGCGGTGGTCCTGGCAAAACTGCTAATCGCCTTCGATCGCTACTGGCCCTCGGTTCAGGACGGTGAGAATCCGTTCACGCCGGAGCTGCTTGCGGCGCTCAAGGCGTGGAAGATTCCGGTGATCGCGTTCTCCAGCACCAACTTCAGCGCGCAGTGGCCCGGCCAGGTCGAAGCGGCGTCAAAGTCGACCGGCGCGCCCGATCCTTCGTTTACCAAGCTCGACAATTGGGGCCATCTCGACGTGTTGGCTGGCACGAAGTCGGAGAGCCAGGTTTTCGCGCCGACTGCGGCGTGGATCAAGCAGCATGAGAAGTAGGCGGATAATCCGGGGCGTCCTGATGCGGTGGAGCGGGACGGCTCGGCGGAATAATCATGACCGCGGCGAGCGCCCATGCGCCAAGCGCGAGTCCCGCGACGGTCCATCGAAAGGCGGAGCGGCCGCGGCGCGATGCGACAATCGCGGTCAGGGGAGTGAGCGCGAGATTTATGATGATGCACGTAGCGATCAGGTTTGCCGGCGGTTCGTGGTAGCCCATCAGGGCGAACCCGGACGCGATGCTTAGAATGCTGGCGATAGTGATCATCGGTTTGCGCGGCTCGACCCTCTATATATAGTTGAAAGGCATGGCCCGCCGCGACGACAACCTCATGGACAAGCTCCGGCAGATGAGCGAGGAAGGCATCACCGGCTTTTTCAACGAGATCTTGTCGAACGACAGGATGCGCTCGAGTTTTGGGCGGGCGGGTGAACGCTTCATGGCAAACAAGCAGTCGTTCGACCGCAACGTCGAGCAGGTGCTGGACTTCGTCAATATTCCTTCCAAGCGCGACGTGCGCGACCTGAAAGCGCGGCTCGATCATCTGAGCTCGCAACTGCTCAACCTCAGTATCAAGCTGGATCGTCTGCTCGATCACGACGAGCCCGCAAAGCCCACGGTTCGGCGAACGAAGAAGCTGCGCTGATCAAGCGGGGCGGAGGCTGCGGCCAATCTCGGCTAGGTCGGCGATAGTGCGCGGCTCGCGGCCGAGGTCGGGCGCGACCATCAGGACCGCGCCGGCGGGAAGAGAATCGCGGATCGCGTTCAGCGAGACTTCCTCGCGCGTCTTGAGCGCGGCGTAGTCGGCGAGATTGCGCTTCAACTTTTTCTTGAGCGTCGGCGCGATGCGCGCCGACGCCAGCTCGGCGGCGTCCGGCAGCTCCGCGAGCACCCGATTCACGACCATCGCGGAGACGCGCAGGCCGGCATGCTCGAGCGCGCGGACAAACTCGCGCGCCTGCGCGATTCGGCTCGACTCGGCGGTCGTGACGATCACGATTGCGGTGTCCGGCGCTCGCAGCTTGTCCTG
>JBAWCX010000340.1:0-29365 GCA_049590495.1 Binatus sp. (SeqCode) | reverse complement strand
ATTCGATACCGTCAAGCGTCGCGCCAAGATCGGCGAGCACAGCGTGAACCTGTCGCCCAAGGAAAAGATGCTGCTCGAATTGCTGATGCGCAACGCGGGGCAGGTGGTGACCCGCGACATGATCGCGGAGACGGTCTGGGATTCGGATTACAGCTCGCTGACCAATCTGATCGAAGTATTCGTCAATCGGCTGCGGCAGAAGATCGATCCGCGCGCCGATCGTTCGCTGATAGTCACCGTGCGCGGAGTCGGATACACGATGCGCGCGGAATGACGCCGCGCGTTGCCGTTGCCGCGCGGTGGCCCGCCCATGACGATCAGACTCAGGTTAACCATCTACTGGGCCGCGGTGCTGGCGGCGATCCTGCTGGTCGCGGCGATCGCCGCGGTTAAACTCTTCGAGCGCCAGCAATACGGCGCGCTGGACGCGGCGTTGCTGGAAGAGGCGGAGAATTCGGCCGATCAAATCCAGCGCAACGGCTCGGCAAGCGCGCCTGGAATCCTGCAGCGGCTGAGCCTCGAGACGGATATCGGGCCGGGCCGGCGGGTAAGAATCGTCACCTCGCACAGCGAGGTTGGCAACTTCGGCGACATCCATACGACGCCACCGCCGTTCGATACGCGACTGCCCACTCATCCGGCGATTGTCGGCAACCATTCTTTCCGGTTCGCGGTCGTTCCGATGCTGTTCAACGGCGAGCTGGTTTACCTGCAAAGCGGCGTGCAAGCGAACCTCGTCGAGGAATCGGTCAGCAACCTGCGCAACCTCCTGCTGCTGATGGTGCCGCTGGTGCTGCTGCTTTGCGTCGGTGGAGGATACCTGCTCGCGGGCCGCGCGCTGCGGCCGATCGAGTCGGTGACGGCGGAGCTCGACGCAATCGGGCCGACCAACCTGAGCTCGCGGCTGACGGTCCCGCCGGTGGCGGATGAAGTCGCGCGGCTCACGGCGGAAATCAACTCGCTGCTCGACCGCCTCGAGCGCGCGTCGGCTACCGAGCGCAGATTCGCGTCCGATGCCGCGCACGAGCTGCGGACCCCGCTGGCAGTGCTGCGCACCGGGCTGGAAGTAGCACTCGCGCGCGAACGCTCGGCCGAACAAAATCGCGCGGCCCTGGGCGCGGCGCATCGCGAGGCGCTGTCGCTGTGCAGGATTGCCGACGAGCTGCTGATGCTGTCGCGGCTCAATGGCGAAGTGATGGTCGATCGGCAGAAGCTGAATCTTCGCGCTCTTCTGAGCGAGATAAGGGCGACGGTCGGGCCGCTGGCGCAGGCGCGCGAGATAAAGCTTTCGGTCAGCGCGCCCGAGGATGTTTTCGTCAATGGCAACGCGGGGCATTTACGCCGCCTGATCATCAATCTGCTCGACAACGCGCTGAAGTTCACGCCGGCGGGAGGATCGATCGAGGTTGGGCTTAAGAGCGATGCGAATCGGGCGATCCTGCGCGTCGCCGACACCGGCGAGGGAATCCATCCGGCGGACTTGGCGCACATTTTCGATCGATTTTTTCGTGGCGCAGGCTCACCCGGCGAAGGCAGCGGCCTGGGCTTAAGCCTGTGCCGGGAAATTGCGCGAGCGCATGGCGGCGAGATCGCGGCCGCGAATCTGCCGGCCGGCGGAACCGCGTTCGTCGTGACGCTAGCGCTCTACAAAGAAGATCCACATCGAGCGACCGTGCCGCTCAGGTAGGCGCCGCCGTCCAAGTTCAGCTTAACGTCCATTAATTTGGCCGGTTGACAAACCGCTGTTACTCTTTCGCGAATGAAGCAGACTTGCCGCAACCTATTGTCGGCGGTGCTCGCAGCCACGCTCCTGGCGTGGGCTTCTGCGGCGTCCGCCGCGGCTATTACTCTGTCCGACGCGATCGATCGCGCGCTGCATCTGGCGCCCTCGGTGGACGTCGCGGCCGCGGCGAGCGATATGAGCGTCGCGCACGTGAAGGAGCAGCACGCGCCACTGTTTCCGACAGTGGGCGCGGGCGCAGAGTACTACCAAGCGCCGGGTTACGATGAGGTCGTGACCAATCGCGGGCTCTCGGCCGGGATGCTGACGCTCGACTACACGGCGTGGGACTGGGGACGCCGGCAGGCGCGGCTACGGGCGGCCGAGTACGTGAACGAAGCGTCGCGGCTGGGGGTGGCGGCGGCGCGGGCGCAAATTGTTTTCGACACGTCGATCGCCTATTTCGACCTGTTGCGCGCGCGCGGAACGCAACGCGATTTGCAGGCCAGCCTCGAGCGATTGACGCGCTACGTGACGACCATCGAGCAGTTGGAAAAGAGCGGTCGCGCGATCACCAACGACGTGCTCAAGTTCCGCACCGCGCGCGACAGCACTGAACTCGCGCTCGACGCGGCGCGTGGCCTCAGCGAGCGCGCGACGGCGACGCTGGGCATTTTGATCGGCGAGCCGAACCAGCCCGACCTCGACATCGAGAGCCTCAGCGGAGTTCCGCCGAAGCCGTCGGGCGACCTCGCCCAGAGCCCGGTGATGCAGGCGGCGCAGCGCGCCATCGCGTCGGCTGAGTCGCAAATCGAATCGGCCAAGGCCGAGCGGCTGCCAACCTTCCAGCTCGCCTTCACCACCGGGTTTGTCGGTATCGATCCGCCCAAGACGATCGCCCACAACTTCGGCGGCTCGTATGACGGCGTGGTGTCGATGCCGGTCTTCGATGGCGGCCTGATTTCATCGCACATCGATCAGGCGAAGGCGAAACAGCATACGGCGACGGCGCAGGCGCGGCTGGCCGAGTACATTATGAAGCGGCGAATAGCGGACGCGTCGCTTCGCTACGACGACGCGCAGCGGCAGCTCGACATCCTGTCGCGCGCGCAGCCAACCGCCGATGACAACTTCGCGCTGACGTGGACGCGGTTTCTGGGCGGCGGAACCGCGACGATGCTCGAGGTGCTGGACTCCTACCAGCAGGCGGAGCAACTGCGGCTGCAGCGGCACGATCAGGAATTCAACGGGCGCGAAGCGGTAGCGGAGACGAATCTTCTTTTCGGCCGAATCCAATGATCAAGCGCGCGATCTCGAACCGGCGCGCGAGCGCGATCTTCGCGTCGGCAATGACGGTAGTGCTGCTGGCGGGATGCGGCGGCGAAAAAAAAGCTGATTCCGAAGACTCGGCGCCATCCAATCCCATACTGCTGGTGAGTGCGGCTCGTGCCGAAGTACATCCGATGACGAGTGAGCTTCGGCTGCTCGGCAAGACGGTCGCCACGCATCACGTGATCATACGTTCGCCGACGGCGGGGCGCGTCACGGGAATAAAGCTCGAGAGCGGCGACTCGGTGCGCAAGGGCCAGGTCGTCGCGCACGTTGTCAATCGCGAGATCGAAGCAGCCGAGGCCGGCCTCGAGGTTGCGCGCAAGATCGATCCGCAGGACGCCGCGGGGCTGAGTGCGTCGGTCGCTCGCCACAGCCATAGCGCGGGAATACCGGTAGTCGCGCCGGAGTCCGGAATCGTGTCGCAACCGCCCGTCACCAGCGGGCAGGTGGTGGCCGA
Organism: Binatus sp. (SeqCode); assembly: GCA_049590495.1. Classification (GTDB taxonomy): domain Bacteria; phylum Desulfobacterota; class Binatia; order Binatales; family Binataceae; genus Binatus. The sequence continues at coordinate 25,856 of JBAWCX010000340.1, read as the reverse complement.
CCTCGACACGCTGGTGGATCTAATCGATCCGAAGAGCCTCTATGTCGACACGTCCCTGCCGGTGAGCAAGATCTCGATGGTGAGGCCCGGCATGAGCGCAACAGTGACGACTCCGTTGCGTCCAGGCGTCGAGTTTCCCGCGCGCGTCGCGGCGCTGATGCCGAATTTCGACGCGGCCAGCCAGAGCTCGTCGATGCGGACTGATTTCACCGGCCCGGAACGTGTCGCGGAGGCTGGCGCGCCGGTTGAGGTGCGCATCGAGACGGCCAACGCGCCCGACGCGATCGTGGTTCCCGCCGCCGCGCTGTTTCAGGATCAGGGCGTCGATCGCTACCACGTATTCGTGGTCGGCGCCGACGGGCATGCTCATCGTACGGACATAAAAGTCGGGCTGCGCGATCACGACCTGGTCCAGGTGACCGACGGCATCAAAGTGGGCGACCTGGTCGTGACCTCGGGCGGCTATGCGCTATCGGACGGCCTAGGCGTCCGCGTCGCGAACGGAAATCAATGACGCGCAGCAGTTCGACGCTCGCGGTCTTGTCGGTGCTCGCATTGAGCGTTCTCGGGATAATCCTGGCGCGAACGATTCCGAGCGCAGTATTCCCCGAGATGACGTTTCGCCGCGCGACGATTCTCGCCGACAGCGGCGACCTGCCTGCCGAACAGATGCTCGCGTCGGTCACGCGGCCGCTCGAGGAGAGCGTGTACAGCGTGCCGGGTGTGACGCTGGTTCGATCGACGACCACGCGCGGCAGCGCCGAAATAGACGTCACGTTCGGCGAAGACGCCGACCCGCAAATCAGCTTCCAGATGCTCAACGCCGCGGTCTCGCACGCGCGCGCGCAGTTGCCGAGCGATACCGCGGTCGACGCGGTGCTGCTGACGACCGGCACATTTCCGATCGTCGACCTCAGCCTGAGCTCAAAAGTTCGCAGCCTGCCCGAACTGACCGACATCGTGAACTACGACCTGGTTCCAAGCCTGCATCGAATCGACGGCACTTACCGGATTGGCGTGATCGGCGGCAAGTATCGCGAATTCGTGGTGCGACTCGATCCGGCGCGGATGCTGCAGCATGACATGTCGCCGGCCGACATCGTCGCCGGGCTGGCTAAGAACAACATCGTCGCGTCGGCGGGCCGGATGAACGAATCGCATCGCATGCTGTTGACGGTGGTAACGACCGACCTGCATCAAGCCGACCAGATTGCCGCGACGCCGCTGTCGGCGGCGGGCGGTCAGCCGGTGCGCGTGAGCGATGTGGGCTCGGTCGAGCTTGGAATCGAGGAGGACTACATCCGGGCCGCATCCGAGAATGGCGCGGCGGTGCTGGTGGGAATCTCGCGGCGGCCAAGCGGCAGCACGGAGCAGGTCGCGGCCGAGGCGCGGCAGATTCTCGCGGAGTTTCGTCAGCGCTATCCCGACGTTCAGTTTTCGATCTCGTACGATCAGTCGGACCTGGTCGCCGAGTCGCTCAACAGCGTGCGCGACGCGATCGCACTAGGCCTCGCGCTGGCGGTGCTGGTGGTACTGGCGTTCACGATGAGTCCGGTGAGCGCGCTGGTCGCGGCGATCGTGGTGCCGTGCACGGTCGCGATCACCTTCATCGTGATGCAGGTTGCGGGCCTGACCTTCAACATGATGACGCTGGGCGGGCTGGCGGCCGGCATCGGACTTTTCATCGACGACGCGATCGTGATGATCGAGGCGATTCATCGCGAACTCGCGGCCGGTAAGTCCACCGCCGATGCCGTGGCCGAGGGCCTCGAGAGTCTTCGGCGCCCGCTGATCGCGTCGACGATGACGGTGATCGTCGTGTTCGCGCCGCTGGTTTTTATTTCGGGGGTGACGGGCGTCTTCTTCCGCTCGCTGGCCGCGACGCTCGGCGGAGGACTGGCGATTTCGCTGATGCTCGCGATCTACTTCACGCCGGCGATGGAACTCGCGTTTGCGCGGTTTCGCGGGCGTGCGCGCGAAGCGGGGCGAATCTATCACGGCGTTCAGACGATGTTTCTGACGGCGATCCGCCCTGTCCTTCGCGTCCCTGCGCTGGCGATCCTTGGCGCCGCCGCTTCGGTGTTCGTGGCGTACTTCGTTTACAACAATATCGGTACTGACTATCTGCCGCCGCTCGACGAGGGCGCGTTTGTCCTCGACTACATCACGCCGCCGCAGAGCACGATGGCCGACACGACCGCGCTGCTCGATTCGATTCAGTCGATTCTGAAAACCACGCCCGAAGTCGTTGCGTTCAGCCGGCGGACCGGCACGCAGCTTGGATTTTTTCTGACTGAATCCAACCGCGGAGATATGTCCGTGCGCCTGAAGCACGACCGCAAACGCGATATCGACACGGTCACCGATTCCATCCGCGATCGAATCCTGGAAACGGTTCCGGGAGTGCAGGTCGAGTTCTCGCAAGTGCTGCAGGACTTGATCGGCGATCTCTCAGGCGTTCCGGAGCCGATCGAGGTCAAAGTTTTCGGCCCCGATCAGAAAACCATCGAGGCCACCGCGCGGCAAGTCGCGAACCGGATGCGCTCGATCCATGGCCTGGTGGACATCTTCGACGGAATCGTCGAGAGCATCCCGGAGCAGGCGGTCGTTGTCGACAACACGTCGGCGGCGCACTACGGGCTGAGCGCCGATGATATTCGCGCCGCGCTGGATTCGGTGATTCAGGGGACCGTCGCGACCAACGTGCTGTCGGGCGATCGGCTGGTCGGCGTGCGCGTGCGCTACCCGGACGCGTTCCACGAAGATCTGGGAACTCTGTCGGAGGTGATTCTCAAGTCGAGCTCGGGTGCGCGCGTCCCGCTCGCGTCAGTCACGAAGATAAACTTTCTCGGCACGACCAACGAAATCGATCGCGAACGGCAGCGGCCCGTCGTGCACGTTACGGCGCGGCTCGAGGGCGTCGATCTCGGCACCGGGGTCAGCGAGGTCAGGCGGAGCCTCGCCGCGATGCCGCTGGCGGCGGGTGTATCGCTCGAATACGGCGGGCTGTACGCCGACCAACAGCAGGCGTTTCACCAGCTCGCGCTGGTGCTGGTGGCAGGGACCTTCATGATGTTCCTGATCCTGGTCTGGGAGTTCGCGCGGCTCGCGCCTGCGATTGGATGCCTGGTCGCCGCAATGTCGTGTCTGGCAGGCAGCTTCATCGCGCTCAGCGCAACCGGAATGACGCTCAACATCTCGTCGTTCATGGGAATCATCATGGTCGCGGGAATCACCGCAAAGAACGGCATACTGCTGCTCGATCATGCCGAGCGTGAAGTCGGCGCCGGCACAAAACCGCGCGCGGCGCTCCTCGACGCCGCGACGGTCAGGCTGCGTCCGATCATGATGACTACGCTCGCCACCGCTGCGGGACTGTTCCCGCTTGCACTCGGCTATGGCGCGGGCGCCAAGGTTCAGCAGCCGTTGGCGATCGCAGTGATCGGCGGACTCGCGTTCGCGATGATTCTTTCGACTCCGCTGGCAGGCGGGATCTACCTGATGGGCACGCGTGGCAACGTCCGCAGTGAGCCTCGCTCGTCGCAGGAGTAGCGAGTGAACGGCCCGAGCGTCGTCGCCGCGCCATCAAAACCTCACTCAGACCAGCCCGGGCAACAAGCGGTACCGGACGCGATCCATGTAGCGGCGATACTCGGGATCCGCCCTCAAATGTGCTTCTTCCTGATCGATTCTCCAGACCATGAAGGGAAGCGTCGCCACAATCAGCATGACGTTGCGGTCGTTCGGATAGGACATTGCATAGCCGATCGAAAGTATCAGCCATCCGAAATAAATCGGATGCCGAACCCATCGAAACGGACCCTTCGCCACGATTCCACGGTTCGCAGGCAATATACCGAAGCTGCGGCCCATATAGACGCGCGCGACCTGTGTCATCACGACACCGAACAACTCGAGGATGAGTCCGGTCGTCGCCAGCGCGCCGGCAGACAAGTTGGTAGGGCGCATGAAGCAAGGGAGAATCAACATGGCGCCAGATGCCGCGATGGTGCGCAGATTTACGGTCGCACTGCGGGGAGCAAATCGCGCAAACGACATGACGGCCATGATCGCGGCGCCAGTCAGCCACACCACGTTCGCGGCTCCCGCCAGCGAGAAGTCGAGTTCTCGTGCGCCCGGCAGCGTCGCGAGTAAGAATGCTGCCGCGAGCAAGCAATCGCCGAGCGCATGCCGTAGACCGGCGACGGTGACACGCGCCTGGGGAACTACGATCGGGGCGCGAATGCGAGCGGCAACTGCTTCCATGAATACATAGTGCGCTAGCCATATTGTATGAAGCAAACAATCACAGAATATATGTGAGAATACTACTTAGTATCCACTCCTATAGTCACTTCTGACGATTGTAGCATTGCGACAGTCATCGTCGAGTGGCTATCGCGGTCGCAGCTTCGCGCGGCACATGCGAATCGGATGAACGATCCAATCTCATGGCCAGGAATCAACGCGCGATTCGGCGCCAAGGGCCAGCATTGCCGTCCGCCGTACCTTTGCTAAGATGACTCGGCTAAGTCCGTGACTTCCTGAAGTGCCGAGGTGGCGGAATGGCAGACGCAGAGGACTCAAAATCCTCCGTGGGCAACCACGTGCGGGTTCAAGTCCCGCTCTCGGCACCAGCGTTCCTTCGCGAAATTATCGATCCAGCAGTTTAATTCATTGCCGGCAGACCCTGGCGGATGCGGGCGGAAAAATCGAGAGAGTCATCAGCGGCTTTTGCTCTTTCGGTGATGTTACTGCGCGCCCGAAGATCCGCGAACGACAGGTCGGCGTCGATCTGACCGCGTTCGTAGAGAAGCTCATCGAGGTGGCCGTTGGCGAGCAGTCTCCAGTCCAGGCTGCCGGCTAGGCCGGCGTTTTGCGCGTGGCCGCGAATCGTTGTCGTGCAGTTCTGCGTCAACGCGTTGTACCATTGCGGATGATCGGCGAGCCGATTTATTTCATCGAGGTAGTCAACCAGCAGCGCGCGCGCATCCGCGGCGGGAACGCGAATGCGATACAGATAGACCTGTTCGCCGCGGTCATTGGTTCGCAATCCGACCACGTCGCGTTCATCCGCAACCACGTAATAGAGCTCGTACTGACGGAAGAAGCCACGCAGCGCCGAATATGACTCGCCCTTTTCCTTGCGCGTCTCGATCGAGATCGCGAGGTGCTGGCCATCGTCGAATTCCCAGCTCGCGATCGTATGCGCGATTTGGATCGGTCCCCAAAACGACAGAAACAAGTCCACGCCACGAATCCCATCGAGATTGTAAGTCCGCGTTTCCCATCGCTGGTCGTAGTCGGATTCAGATCGGTACTTGAAGTTTCGCACGTTCTCGATCGTAACGCGGCTGCCGTCAAAGGATGCGCGCGCGGTGCGGGCGACATCGGGAGTCCAGTCGCGCGAATTGCTCGGCGTGATCGACGTCCACCAGAGTGCGACCGCAACCACCGGCAACAGCGCTGCCACCAGCCCTCTCAGCAGGGGTCGAACGAAGGTCGCCAAGAGGATGCTGACCAAGACAACGTCCCCGGCCAGCGTGCCCGCGACCACCCGCGAGTGTGGCCCGTCGATCCACAGCGCCAGCGCGCCCCAGGCGACACCCGCGACGACGGTTATCGACAGCGCGAGCGTCGCGATCAGGCGAACTGCGCGCCGGAGCATCAGTGGATTCCAGCGTGCTCGTAAAGGATGCGGCGGACCTCCTCGATCGTTTCGGGCGTGGCCTGAGTCGAGTGCCCCGAGCGCACGACCAGCTCGGATTCGACGCCGTCGATATGCGCGCTTTTGTACTCGACGACGCCGTCGTTGCCGTCCTCGACCGGCCCGCTGCCTCGCACCGGAATGATCGAATGCGCGTGCACGCCGGGCGCAATCGGCAACGGAGAGAGCGCCTTGATGAACCGGTTGGACGCGTCCATGTTGTCCAGCGCGGTCGGCATCGTAAGCGGAGTTCCCATCATGCTGGCCTCGCGGAGTTTGCCGAGCGTGACCGCCGTTTTGGCGAGACCGCCGGGCAGGTTGATGAATTTGTTTCCGAACTTGACGATGGGATTGCTGGCCATGTAACTGCCGCGATGCGGTGTCGCGATGAAGATCACCCGCGTCACGAACGGTTGCGGCTTGAAGAACATCGCGCGAGAGGCCAGGTCGCGCGTCTCGGGATCGAGTTCCGCCTGGTCAAACGGGACCGACGTGACGTTGTTCCAGAAGCGATTGTCGCTATCGACGACCATCATTTTCGTCAAAAGCCCGCCCTGGCTGTGGCCGATCACTACCATCTGGTCGAGGGCGGCGTCCTTTCCCTCTGGATCGACGGCCTTGCGCACAGCCTGGAGCGATTCCCGCAAGCGCATCGCAGACAATACGATCGGATTGCCGCTGTTATACATGAAGAACCAAAGCTGATAGCGCGACGCGATCGCCGGATCGCCGAGCAGCTCATTCGCCATCTCAGCCCATCGCGCGGGACTCGACGCCGTACCGTGAACGAAAACCACCGGAATCATCTTCGGGTGATACGGATGCAACATGTAGAGCCCGTTGACGTCGCCGCCGTTGCGAGCGCCCAGAAAAGAAAAGTCGCCCTGACGAAAGCCGGCGAGCTCGAAATCCCAAATCGGCGCGCCTTCCAGCCGATAGGCGAGCGCGGCGCTGGGATCCGACTCGAGGGGCACGGACTGGGCGTCTACCTCTACGGCGTCCGCCCTGTCCTCATCGTAGAGTTCCACGGTGCCGTGCAGACGCCCGTTGCTCATCGCGAGGCGCGGATTGTCGAAGCGTACGAACGCTGTTATCGGCACCTTGGCATTCGGCGGGATCCAGGGGCTCCCAGGATTGCCAGGCGTCGGCTGGACTCGCGCCGAGAGCGCGGCGCCGATGCCGGGTCTGCGGTAGGTGTTGCGCAGCCCGCGCACCTCCAGGTCGGCGAGCGAAACGAATTTCGTCAGATGATTTCCGCCGTAGTTGAATCCTTCGGGGTCGACGCTCAAGTTGAGCGCTCCAAAAGGCAGATTCAACTGGCGCGCGCTGAGGTCAACTTCTTTTCCGTCTTTCGTCGCCAGTCCTAACGCGATGCCGCGATTGTAGAGGTCAACGGTGAGCGTCAAACGCGGGTCGTATGGGCCGGGCGCGTCTGCCGAGTTCGCCGGGAAGAGAAAAGCATACGCATACGCTGCGGATGCCAGGTAGTAGGACTGATTCCCGGAATCCTCGGCGTATGCAAATGAGAGTTCGGACAGCGCGAACAGCCGGTCTCGTTCGTCAGGTTTGCCAAGTCCGGAATTCAACTCGGCAAGGACTGTTTGCGGATCGTTTTTGAAGCGATCGGTAAGGGCGGATCGTTCCAGAAGCTGCGTCGAGTAGTCACTCAATTTGCCGACAGACAGGATATTCGCGTTGAGCTCGCGATGGGCCGCTTGCTCGTTCAGGCGCGTGACTCCGACCGGAGTGGCGCAACCACCGGCAAACAGAACGACAAATATAAGTGCGGCCGTCCAGTTGCCTATCGGCGTCAATCGGGATCGCATAAACGAACTACTGTAACTTACGAGAACGAATAGACGGTCGCATCAATGACCGGTTCATACCCGATTGCTTGATAGATGTGATTGGAGGTCGGGTTGGCAAGATCGGTGTACAGGAAACAGAGCTTGCGGCCGTCGTCGAGGAGCTTCTGGCTGAGCGCAGCAACGCACGCGCCGGCAAATCCTTTCCCTCGATTCTCCGGTGGCGTGTAGACCCAGGCCACTCGAATGCCATTTGGCGTTCGTCCCGCGAATCCCGCCATCGATACCGCAGATCCGTCGGCCTCCCACAAGACTAGCCGTCTCGACGGTGGCAATGGGAGCGCGGCATTCTTTTCGGCTTCGCTCGGATCCATGCCTTCGGCTTCGACCGAAAAAGCGGCCCGCCATTTCCTCATCAACGCGTCATCGGATGTGTCGTGCTCGCGGATACGGCCCGCGGCTCGCACTGCGTTTCTGACCCGGCTCAACTGGTAGATCCGCTGCGCCATTTGCACGCGGTAGGCTCGCGCCGAGAGTTCCGACCACTTCAGCGCGAACTTCCTCGCGACGTCAGCGGAACTGTTGACGCCCGGGATCGCCACGCCGCCTGCATGGAGTTCGTGCGCTATCGCGTCTATCGTGGAATCGTCCGCCGTCCATGAAAGGATGAGATTTTGCGGCGGCGTCATCAAGACGACCGCCGTAACCTCATCGCGCTCTTCAACCGTCGCCATGAGCGGTGGCGCCGAGCCCCACTGCTCGCCTGCTCGAAGCGCGTCGAGAATGCCCAGGATCAAGCAGTGCTCAGCTTCGCGACTCAAGAGAAACGGCTGAACGCGTTCGAGAAACTGGCCGGCATCGGAAAAGAATTTCATTTGCCTAGCCACAACAGTGAACTGTAGTTTTCGCTCGCAGTGACAGCAAGGATTGGATCGACAGTTTTGGCTCAAACGGATTTTGAGTTCTCCGGATAACTCTGCGGCCCAGCATTTTCGTATTCTCGCAGGTCGGGGTTTGCCCATAGTTGAAGCGTGAACGGCGATCGAATCGCGGCCGCGATGCGTCAGCCCGCGATCCTGGCGGTAGTATGGATCTGCGGGCTCCTGATGTTGGCCGGCACTTTGACGAAGATGCCCGGGCAGTGGCACCGTCGCGACTTCTCGAACTACTACGAATCGGCGTGGGCACTCCGCCATGGAATCGATCCATATTCTTCGAATTTGACGCCGATCGGCGCCCAGCTCGGCCTCGAGACGGGCGGCTTACTCCACGCTTCCGAAACGCCGCCGTTTCTACTTTGCTTCGAACCTCTCACACGGTTGCGGCCGCTGGTCGCATTCTGGATTTGGATCGCGATCAACTTTTCGGCACTGGCAATCGCGATGTACTTTTTGCTGGCCCATCGACGCGGCATTTCCGGCCGCACCGCATGGTTGCTGGCGGGACTGATTCTGATGTCGGCGCCGGTGAGCGTAAATTTGTACTGGGGACAATCGCAACTGATCGTCCTGGCTCTGATCGTAGGCGCGATGCGCGCGATGGAACGCGAGCGTGACGGCACCGCCGGCTTGCTGATCGCGTTGGCCGGGCTGTTGCGAGCGTATCCACTGCTGCTCGTCGGCTATTTTGTCATCCGTCGAAAATGGCGAGCCTTTGAGTTCGCGATGGCTGGAATCGCGGCGGGAGCATTCGTAACTGTCGCGATTTTGGGTTTAACGCAGACTCTCAGCTTCGTTCACGGCGCATCATGGCTCACCGAGAATTACCTGGTGAGCCGGGTGGATAATCTTGCGCTCGGACCTTTCGTCTCGCGGACGTTCTGGGCATTGACAGGTACCGCACACGGCTCATCGGCTGATTGGTTCAGACGCACCGCCATCGCCGCCGCGGACACAGTAGTACTCGGATTGACTATTCGCGCCACGCTCGTCGACGCGAACCGCGACGATCCCGACTGGCGAATCTATTCACTCTGGATAGCTACTTCACTCATGCTCACCCCCGTCGGATGGCATCACTACCTGGTGCTACTGGCTATTCCGTTTGTGCAAATGGTCGCGTCCGCGGCGGATGGACGGTCAAGCTCGCGAGCTATCTGGATGGCGGCAATGTCCTACATTCTCAGCGCCGTCTCGCTCCGCGTCTTCAACCGTTTCCTGGTGCCCCCGCCGACCGCGTTCCAGCTCACCTTCCCGTGGTTGGCGCGCGCACTCGAGGAAACGAGCTTCGTCGCATTGCTGACCGGATACGTCGCGGCTTATTGGTTCGCGACTGACCACGCTCGCAGTGTCGCTGCGATTCAACAGACGACCGCAGCCGCGCGACCGTCCGCGCTTGAGACGCCTATAGCCCGAGCATTCTCCTGAGCTTGACTGCGCTGAATCCCAGCATCGTTTCGTTGCCCACGCGGATAACCGGCACCGCGCGAAAACCCATGCCGGCCAGCTCATTGATGAGAGAAGGATCCTTGGCGATACTCTTTTCGACGAAGCTTACGTTGTGTTTTTCGAGAAACTCTTTCGCCTGATGGCATGCCGAGCATCCCGTATTAGTGTAAATCACGACTTCCATTCCGATCTCCTTTTTCGCCAGCGTTAGTTCGCCGGCAGCGCGGCTACGTACTCAAAGTCGAGCGCTTGATGGTTGATTCCGCGCGCGGGTGGCGAGATCCAGTTCGCAAATTTACCGGGTGCGGTGACGGCCTTCATGAGCGACGCAACGAATTCGCGGTCGGCCTGCGTCGGTATCCAATCCGATGTGCGCCGCTGCCATTCCTCGTAAGTGACGATCTGACCGTCCGGCGTCACGTTGACGCCTGCGAATTCGCCAATCGAGCGCCGAAACCCCCGATGCGGCAGCTTGAGCTCGCAGCCAAGCCCCGCTTCCCGAATAATTTTGTTCCATCGCGCGAGCGCCCGCTCGCAATCGGCAATGTAGGCGTCGCGCAGTGTCTCATTCAATGCTATCAGCGCGGGCTGCCGGGTCTCGATGATTACACCATTACCCGGTTTCAGGACTGGGTAATCGCTTTGCGTCAGTTGATGGTCGTCGTCCCGGCCAGTCTCCTTGAAACGGCCCTTTAGACCCGCGCTATAGTAATTGGCGGCATTGGTCGATAACTCAGACCCGAAAAGGTCAAGCGATACTGAGTAATGAAAGTTTATATACTTTTGAATGATACTGAGGTCGATTCCTCCATACTCACTGACTTTGTTAGTGCTATGCTCGTTCATCAATTGACTAGTGCGGCCGATCACGCGACCAACTCCTGACTCGCCGACGAAAAGATGGTGCGCCTCCTCAGTCAGCATGAAGCGGCAGGTACGCGCCAGCGGATCGAACCCCGATTCGGCCAGGCTCGCGAGCTGATACTTGCCGTCGCGGTCGGTGAAATGCGCGAACATGAAGTACGACAGCCAGTCCGGCGTCTTCTCGTTGAAAGCGCCGAGGATGCGCGGATGGTCAGCGTTGCCCGACCGGCGCCGCAGCAACGCTTCCGCCTCTTCGCGGCCATCGCGTCCAAAGTAAGCGTGCAGCAGATAGACCATCGCCCATAGATGCCGCCCTTCTTCGACGTTGACCTGAAAAAGATTGCGCAGGTCATAGAGCGACGGACAGGTTCTGCCGAGATGCCGCTGCTGCTCGACCGATGCGGGCTCGGTGTCGCCCTGCGTGACGATAAGGCGGCGCAGGACTCCGCGATGTTCGCCCGGCACTTCGCGCCAGACCGGCTCGCCCTTGTGCTCTCCGAACGGAATCTTGCGATCCGGTTCGGGGTCGGCCAGAAAGATCCCCCATCGATAATCAGGCATCTTAAGGTATCCGAATGTCGCCCAACCCTGCGCGTCAGTCGAAGTCGCCGTCCGCAGATAGACATCGCAGCCCTGAAAATTTTCGGGCCCCATCTCGCCCCACCATTGCAGGAAGCCGGGCTGCCACGCCTCGAGTGCGCGCTGCAGGCGCCGGTCGCCCGCGAGATTCACATTGTTGGGAATTCGCTCCGAATAGTTGATCGGCATCAGACTCTCCGCGGATCGAACTCCGGCCGCGCGCCGGTGCCATAGACTTTCAGCGCGCCTTTTTCACCGATCGCGTTGGGACGCTGAAAGATCCAGTTTTGCCACGCCGACAGACGCGCAAATATTTTCGATTCGAGCGTCTCCGGCCCGCCAAATCTCAACGACGCCTCCATGCCGGTCAGCGCATCCGACGAGAAGGCCGCACGTTCTTCGATTGCGAGCCGGACTTCGTCGTCCCAGTCGATATCGTCGGGCGTGAATGTGACGAGGCCTTTTTCATCAGCCTGAGATGCGTCCAGTTGCTCGCCGATTCGCGCGCGCAAGTCCTCGACGCATTCCGGCCGGCCCTGGAATCTGCTTTCCAGCCGCGTCAAGCCGTTGCACATCGGCATCGCGCCGAAATTTGTTTCAGTGAAACTGATATTGGCTGGCATCGACTCATCACCTTCGCGCAGCCCGCGCAGCATGTACGCGCGATCCGACGCCAGCGCGAGCTCGAGCAGAGTTCCGCAAAAACACGAACCCGGTTCGATCAGCGCGAAGATGGAACGCGAGCTGACGTCGAGCCGCTTCAGCGTGCGCTTCAAGTAGAGGCGGATCTCGCGCACCAGCCAGTCATCGGCGTTCGCGACGAGAAACGCGTCGTGTGATTTCACCAGCGCCGCGTCGCCGCGGGTGCGGAAGAGCCACGTTCTGACAGTCTCCTCGTTGAAACGCAGATGCAGGATGGCGTCTTCGAGTTCGCGCGCAAGCGCCAACGGCCAGAACTCCGCGCCAAGCGAGCGAGCCTCTCCGACATCTCGCGGCGCGGGATTCTTTGGACCCTCGATTGTGAACGCCGCGGTGGAATTGTCGCGATCGATCTCGACGTTAATGTGCGCATACTTGAACCGCCGCTCATCCACGTCGCGCGCGAGGCGGCCGAGCGAAATTCCGCGCGCATTCGCGGGCGCTGTCGAGCGCGCCGCAAATTCGAGCGCCCTTCGCGACGCCGACTCGGCAAGTTGCGAGCGGGGAACCACTTCGTCCACCAAGTCCCATTCCACGGCGCGTTTGCCCCTGACTCCTTCCTCGGTCGTGCAAAAGAAATCCGCGCGGTCGCGCCTGACGCGGCGCTTGTCGACCAGCCTGGTCAATCCGCCCGTGCCCGGCAGCACGCCGAGCAGCGCGACCTCGGGCAGCGAGACGTTGGTCGAGCCGTCGTCGGCCATCATTATATAGTCGGTCGCGAGCGCGAGTTCGTAGCCGCCGCCCGCGCACGCACCGCCGATCGCAGTCATGTAGTACTGCTCCGAGTTGAGCGTCGCATCTTCGATCGCGTTGCGAGTCTCGTTGGTGAATTTGCAGAAGTTCACTTTGAACGGATGGCTCGACAGGCCGAGCATCCGGATATTCGCGCCCGCCGAGAACACGCGCTCCTTCCCCGACGTGACGATCACGCATTTTATTTCGGGATGCTCGAAGCGCAGCCGATTCACCGCGTCGTTGAGCTCGATATCGACGCCGAGGTCGTAGGAATTAAGCTTCAGCTCGTAACCCGGCGCGAGCCCGCCATTTTCGTCCACGTCCATCGCAAGCGTCGCGACCGGGCCGGCGAAGCTCAAACGCCAATGCCGATACGCGGACGGCTCGGTTCGAAAGTCGATCATTTCGAAATTCTCCCGCATGGAAGAGAAGCGCTTTATCGCAGTATAGACCGTGCAGGCCCCCGCGATTCAACAATCGGATCGCGCCAGACGTTGCGATTCACGCGGTGCGCCGCAGCACGACCATCGCATGTCCCGCGACGTGAACCCGCTCTTCAAACAAATGCGAAGGTGCGCGCTGCGCCGCCGTCGCGTCCGCTGTATCGATTACGATCGTCCACTCCCGCCCATATTTCTTCGGCGGCAGCTTGAACTCCATCGGCTCGCGATACGAGTTGAACATAAGAAAGAAGCTGTCGTCCGCAATCTGAGCGCCGGCGGTGTCGCGTTCCGTGATCGCGTCGCCGTTCAGAAATGCGCCGAGCGTTTTCGCGTATCCGACGCCCCAGTCGTCGGGATACATCGGGGCGCCGTCGGGCCGGAACCATTCGAGGTCGTTCAGCCGGCTGCCGTTGGCAGGCGCGCCGGCGAACCATCCCCGGCGGCGAAAGATCGGATGCTCGCGACGAAGCTGGATCAGCCGCCGCGTGAACTCGATCAGTGTCGCGTCGGCGTTGCTCCAATCGATCCACGAAAGTGGATTGTCCTGGCAGTAGGCATTGTTGTTGCCGCGCTGCGAGCGGCCGATCTCGTCGCCGGCCAGGATCATCGGCACGCCCTGCGAGAGCATCAGCGTCGCCAGGAAGTTGCGCTTTTGCTGCTCGCGAAGCGCGCGAATTGCGAGATCGTCGGTCGGTCCTTCGACGCCGCAATTCCACGAGCGATTGGTGCTTTCGCCATCGCGGTTATTCTCGCCATTCGCTTCGTTGTGCTTTTCGTTGTACGAAACGAGATCGGCGAGCGTGAAGCCGTCGTGCGAAGTGACAAAGTTGATGCTCGCGAGCGGCGTGCGGCCGCCGGCGCGGTACAGATCCGAGCTGCCGGTGACGCGCGACGCAAGCTCGCCGATCGAATTGTTGGCGCCGCGCCAGTAATCGCGTACGCCGTCCCGGTATTTGCCGTTCCATTCTTTCCAGTTGACCGGGAAATTCCCGACCCGGTAGCCACCCTCGCCGAGGTCCCACGGTTCCGCGATCAACCTGGCCGCCGATATCACCGGGTCCTGCGTGATCGCGGCAAAAAACGGGCTCGCACCAAATTCGCCGCGCGGGTCGCGCGCCACCGTGGACGCAAGGTCGAAGCGGAATCCGTCGACGTGCATTTCGACGATCCAGTAGCGCAGGCTGTCCATGATCATCTGGAGAACCCGCGAGTGGTTCGTATTCAGCGAGTTGCCGGTGCCGGTATAGTCCTCGCATCGGCCGCTTCCGTCGCCGCGCAGCCAATAATAATTCGCATTGTCGATTCCGCGAAAACAAAACGTCGGCCCGTTCTCGTCGCCTTCCGCCGTGTGGTTGTAGACGACGTCGAGGATCACCTCGATTCCCGCGCGATGGAACGCTTTCACCATCGCCTTGAATTCCGTGACCGAACTGCCCAGCGCGGTGCCGGATGCGAACCGAACGTCCGGCGCGAAATAGCCAATCGAATTGTATCCCCAATAGTTATTCAGCCCGAGTTTCAGCAAGCGGCGTTCGGGCGCCGTCTGATGCACCGGCATCAATTCGATCGCGTTGATGCCGAGCGACGTCAGGTGCCCAATGATCGGCGGCGACGCGAGCGCCGCAAATTTACCGCGAGTCTTTCGCGGCACCCCTTGATGCGTCGCGGTCATCCCCTTGACGTGCGCCTCGTAGATGACGAGATCCTCCCACCGAATCGCCGGCTTGCGATCGCCATCCCAGTCGTACGCCGAATCGACCACCACGCACTTCGGCATCGCATGCGCGCTGTTGCGCAGATCGAGGCGAGGCGCCGCGCCGCCGACCGCCGTCGTGCGATAGCCGAACATCGAATCGTGCCATCGAGGTACACGGTCGAGCGCGCGCGCATAAGGATCGAGCAACAGCTTGGCGGAGTTGAAGCGATGCGCCGCGGGAGGATCGTAGGGACCGTCGACTCGATAACCATAGCGCTGCCCGCCCCGAACGCCGCGGACGTAGGCGTGCCAGATGTGTTCGGTGCGCTCGACCAGCGGTACTCGCACGATTTCGGTGTTGCCGCCGACGCCGCCAAACAGGCACAGCGTCACGCCGGTCGCGTGCTCGGAAAAAATCGAGAAGTTTACACCCGCGCTGTCAGGCGTGGCGCCGAGCGGATACGGCGCACCGGGCAGAATTTCAAATCTGGTCTTCGGCATTTTGACGGTGACACTAATGGCAAGCTGCGAGCATAGTGGCAACCGTTGCGATTGCGGCGTGCAATCGCGCTACTATCGGCGCAGCTCGAAAATGAGATTCGTCGACTTTTATTTTGATTTCTCCAGCACCAACAGCTACTTCGCCGCCTTCATACTGCCGGAGATTTGCGCCCGCCACGACGCGCGCGTGAACTGGATGCTGACGCATTTCGCCGCACTCTTCCGCGGCACAGGCTTCGACGTGATGGCGATGACGCCACGCAAGGCGCGCTACCTGTGGCGCGATCACGCGCGCTATGCGGAACTGACAGGGCTGCCGTTCAAACGACCGAGCCGCTTTCCAATCAAGACGTCGTCCGCACTGCGCGCGGTTCTCGCCGCCGGCCACACGTCCGAGTGCGATGATGGCGGCGCTTCGCGCGAGCGAGCCCAGCGCGCCATTTCGCAGGCAATCATGCGCGCATACTGGGAGCGCGACGAGGATATCAGCGACGGCGTCGTGCTCGCGTCGATTGCGTCGAGCACCGGCTTCGACGGCGCGCGGCTGATGGAAATCGCCGCGGCGCAGCCGGTGCGCGAAGAGCTCGCCGCATTGACTGAATCCGCGGTCGCACGCGGGGTATTCGGCGCGCCGACCGTTTTCGTCGGCACCGAGATGTTCTGGGGCAAGGACCGTCTCGACTTTGTCGAGCGATGGCTAAAACGCCCGGAATAGCTGCTGTTTTTGGCGAAAAGCGTCTTTTCGCGATTCTCCTGCTAAAGCTGGTTTCAACAGAACAGCAAACTGCCAGAAGACGGTAGCAAAACTATCCTACAGTTCGTAATGAGGGACTTGACAGAAAGTAGGTAAGGTTAAACAATACAGCCCATGACGGCATCGGGGACAGCAATATTGCGTGACAAGACCCAACCGGCCACAACTCGAGTCGCTCGGGGCGAGGAGCTCGAGATTTTGCCGCTGCCGTGGCCGGCGCCTGGTGCGGATTCGCGCACGGCGCGTCGCCAGCACCGCCATCGATGCGTCAACTGCCCCAGCTATTATCTATGCGCCGGACCAGATGATACCGGCGAGTGCGTCCCGCTGTGCGGACCGTGCCTGTGGGTCGAGCTGGGTGTGCAATTGAGGATGTACCGGTCGATGGCCGAGTCGATCGATCGCCGTCGCCGCAAGCTCGAGGAGCGGGTTGGCTCATCCGCTTGCCGGCGGGCGCGGATGCTGCGGCGCAATCTGCTGCGCCAAAGCAACGTCGTCGCAGGCTTTGGGCGCGTGGTCCTGAAGCGCGAGGAGCGAGGCTCGAATGTGAGCGACTGAACTGGAATGCGCGCCAAGCGCTGATTTCCTGAGCGCGCGATTTGGATTTTGGGGGATGCGAGAGAATCACTGCTCGTTTCGTCGTCGGGCTTTTGGTTCAAGAACGCACTTGTAGAGTTGCAAACGCGCATCATCAGCCAACCTCGCCATACCACCATTGGTATGGCACCTAACTGCACCCTCTACCGGTAGTATGGCATACGATTTGCTCAATTAGCGCAACGTAAATGGGTATTGAAAAGCATCGCGAGTCATCTAAAATAGTTCGGCCTCGTCGTTTCGCTCTAATGGTCATTTAGTGGTCGTCTTATGAGTGCAGCCTTGACTCCATCAGCCGCCGCCGTCGCCAAGCGGGTAGCTTTGCGAGAACCTGATGCGCTCGTAACCCGTGAAGTTGACCATCTGGTCTCCAAGCTGCTCGGCGAGATCAAGGTTCCGTTTGGCTCGCTCGGAACTCGCGTTCTCCACCAGCTAGCCGACCTGAAAAAGATTCTAACCGCCGACTATGCGGACGTGCCCGCGCTTCCATCCAAGCCACTGGCCAAGGAATTGGCATTGGTGGTCGAGAAGGATATCAAGCAGCACATCCCGAGCTACGGGAGCCTGGCGGATCTCGGCAGCCCGCAATTGCTCGGTCACCTGGGTAAATTGTTCGGTCCGCGCGAACTCGAACTACGCGCCGAGCCCTATCGCACTGGCGCCGGACTGTCGCTGCGGGGATTTTACTGCCGGGCCGACCTCGGCGACAAAAGCAAGTTTGTGATCTTCGTCAACACCGCTCATCATCCTGGCGCGGTCGCGACGACACTCGGCCATGAACTCGGCCACTTCATCTACGGATCGCTGGTCGGAGAGAAGGCGGAACACACTGCCTTCATGGAAGGTGCGTTCGCGAACCACTTGACCGAAGGCGACGAACTGTTTGCCGACAGCCTGGTCGCGCTCGCAGCCTACACTCCGGAAATGATCAAAAAGATCGGCGGCGGAATGACGCAACTCAAGCCGGGGTCGTCGGACGATCTATTTAACCGGATAAAGTTTGCCTACGACTTGATTGCGCCACGCTACGACCTCGATCTCAGCAAGGGTAAGATGGCGGCGGCGTGGCGGGTTCGTTACCTGACCTCGATGGCGCACTTCTTCAAGCTGCGCTGCGCGCTGTACAAATCGTTGGGGGTGTGAGCTCCAGAAAAGGGGACAAAGCGACCGCACCGTCGAACTCAGACGGGCGGTATCGTTTTATCTGGAGCTCGTCGAGGGCGAGGGAACCTAACCCCTAACCCCTTCCCGCACGGGAAGGGGAACCAGAAGAGGTCATCCGAGCGCGTTGCTGTCCTATCCCCCTAACCCCCTTTCCGGGGCGGAAAGGGGGAACAGCCACTATTCCTAAGAGCCCTAACCCCTTCCCACTGCGGGAAGGGGAACCGGATTAATAAAATATTGGGTGCAGGGCTCAGCCCTGCCCAGGGAAGTGTGAAACCCACGGCGGGTTTCACATAAAATCCATGTGGATTTATTCTCCGGCGCGGGCGCGCTGGAGAATGTTCTACAACTGCGCGAACATTGCGTTGAACAGCGACGCGGCGCGGCTGTCGATTAGCGCGTCCGCGCCCATCTGATTCATCGTGTAGCCGAACCCGACGCGCGCGTCCGGGTCGGCAAATCCGATCGAACCGCCCGCCCCGGGATGACCGAACGTGCGCGGATTCGGTCCGACCTGCGCCACCGGATGGTTGAGCGCGAAGCCCAGTCCCCATCGCGACACTACGCCCAGCAGCAGGTCGGGTCCGTTGGCCTGTTCGGTGTATGCGCGCTTGATGGCGGCCGGCGTCAGCACGCGATAACCGTTCAGCTCGCCGCCGGTCGCGAGCGCACCATATAACGCCGCGAGCGCGCGCGCCGTCGCGTGGCCGTTGGCAGCGGGAATCTCAGCGCCGCGCCATGCCCGGCTGTTCACCAGCGCGGCGTCGACGACCGGGCTCGGATTCGCGATCGCCTTGAAGGTCATCGATTCGGGATCCGCGGCCATCGCCGCGATTTGATCGGGCTTGCCCGGCGGTGGCGGCGGCGCGGCAATCAGCTCCGCGATCCGCGGATCGAAACTCGCGTCCACGCCGATGTGAATGTCGAGCTTGAGCGGCGCCGCGATTTCCTCGCGCAGATAAGTGCCTGGACTCTTGCCCGTGATTCGCCGAATCACCTCACCGACCAGGTAGCCGAACGTGATCGCATGATAGCCGTGTGCAGTGCCCGGCTCCCACCACGGTTCCTGCGCCGCCAGGGCAGCGCACATCACGGGCCAGTTCGTGTATGCGTCGGGCGGCAACTGCTTTCGCACGGCCGGCAATCCCGCGCGATGACTGAGCAGATAATTTACGGGAATCCTGTCCTTGCCTGCCTGCGCAAACTCAGGCCAGTACTTCGCCACGGGCGCATCAAGGTCGAGCCGTCCCTGATCGACCAGCCGATGCGTACAAATCGATGCGATCCCCTTGGTAGTCGAGTAGACGTTGACGAGCGTGTCGCGAGTCCAGGGCCTGGTCTTAGCCTTATCAGCGAACCCGCCCCACAAATCGAAGATCGTCTTCCCATCAACGACAGCCGACACAGCCGCCCCGACCTCGATCCCATTCTCGAAGTTGGCCGCGAAAATTTCCCGGACGCGGTTGAAGCGTGGATCGCAGTGGCCTTCGATCTTAACTCTCATATAGCCTCATGGAACAACGTCCGCCGGCGAAACATTAATTTTTTACGGAATGAACCTACCCTTGGTGGTATGCCCATGACGCCCTGGCACGCTGCCGCGCTCGCATAAAAAAACACGCTCGGCTCACCTTTAAGTGGGTGCATGCATACCGAGCGTGCCACCGGCTCCAGCTGGGGGAAGAGCCCAGAGCCAATACTTACTTGGCGTGATGGTCGAGGAGTTTATTGCGGGCTTCCATATCGAAAGCCATCGGTGCGCCCGGACACATCTCTCCAAGCCATTGCGCGCTGACGTTATCCGGGAGTCTCCGAAAGCTAAACACTGAGACGAAAACCGCCCATCGGTTACCAGATAGAGACTCGACGAAATCACGCCCGCAGCGGGAGCAGTGATGTTGGCGAAGGGGCTTGTCGGGCTCGATCTCTACCTGGCGGTACTTCTGACTAGACCACTGATGGCTGTTCCATGCGTCGCTGTCCATGAGAGGTAACCCTTCCTGCCGAGGTTCTGGCGACGTTCTATGTCCAGCTTTTTAATAGGCCATAGGCAATTTTGGTGCAAGAGAAGCTACAGAACGACAAATCTGTTCTATGGAGAACAAATTAATCGCTGACGATTCCCCAGATAGGCGGCGCACCAGACAATTGCGCCGCAATCGGTCCCCCACCCTGACCCTCTCCCGACGAAGGGGGTAGGGAAGCTGGGCCTCCCCGAAAAGGACACGCGTCCCGCCGAGAGTCGACGGGACGCGTGAGTTGATCGTCAAGAGCGGGAGCAATCGCGGGAGCTAGTATCCTTACCTGTAGGTATTGTAGCCGTAGGGCACGCCACCACACCTTCGCTCCGCGTTATGCAGTTGCGGCAGCAGGTCGGAGGCGGCTGCGGGATGGCCCGAGTTGCGGTCTTGAGCGTAGACGATACGCAGATGCCGAGCCCACGCACATGCTCCGCCAGAATATCCGCGTGGCATCACGTAACTCCCGCCGGCGTAATCGCGACCATGATCGTATCCGCGATCGCCAGAGGCTCGGTAATCGCCTGATCCTTCGTGGTTCCGACTGCTATAGGATCCGTTGGCGTCGTTTCGATTCCCGCGAGAGTTGCGCTCAGCCGTCACGTTCGACGCCGACGCCGCATTGTCTGTGCGGACGCTGCGCTGATTGCGGGATTCATTGCGAGTCGTCGACGCCCGCGCTTCGCTGCCCTTCGAAGAGCGCTGATCGCGGGACTCGTTGCGAGTCACGCTGGCCCGGGTGGCTTGGCGCGTCGAAGCGTGCTGCTCGCGGGATTCATTCCGGGTCGCAGCCCTGGGCGCGGCCTCGCGCGTCGAAGTATTGGAGCGCGCCGGCGCACTATAGGAATGTGACGCCGAAGTGTCGTGACGCGATTGCGATTGCGCTTGCGACTGATGCGAATTGTCCTTGCGGCTATCTGCGTCCTGAGCAGCCGCAGCGATCGGCGCCGCGAGCAGCGTGAGAGCAATCAGCCCCGTCATGAGATTTTTTGAGAGTTTCATAATCGCGCACCTCTTGCCGGAAGAAGGAGCATTAAAGGTGCCAATCTGCTCGACGTCGAAAAGCCTTGGTAAAGCTATTGGTCTTCACAGTTTGGGAAGGCTGAAAAACTGTGAGTAGTGAAACCGGCAAATTTTGGATGAACCCCTTGGTTCGCCCGTTATCTCGACTGGGAGTGTGTTTCCAATCGCGGACGCATCACCTATACTGCCGCTCGCGCGCGTATCGAACGGAAACCCGATGGCCTCACCCGAAACGTTTGCCAAAGTCAGCCGCTTTTTCAGCCGCCTTTACGGACGTCTGTTCTCGGCCAATCCCTATCCGCTATACAAATTTTTGCGGACGCGGTACCCGCTGCTGCGAACGCCGATCGGGTTCTGGATATCGACGCGCTACGACAATTGTCTCGACGTGCTGCGCGACAAGCGCTTCCTGGCGTTCGACCTCAACGCGCTCGACGCCTTCCCGCCCGACGACGGCCTGAAGTCGATGCGCGAGGCGCTGCAGCACGCGATCGTTTTCCGCAATCCTCCAGACCACACCCGCTTGCGCAGGCTGATGACAACTTTCTTCTCGCCGCCGGTGGTGAACGGCTTGCAGGCGAGGATTCAAAACATTGTCGATTACCTGCTCGACGCGGTGCAGGAGCGCGGCTCGATGGATTTGATCAAGGACGTCGCGTTTCCATTTCCGATCGACGTGCTCGCCGAAGTGATGGGTGCCGACGATGCCGACAAGCCGATGTTCCGCGACTGGATGCGGACGCTCGGCGTGCCGCTCGACCCTGTAATCAGCGCGAACGACCCGGGCGTCGAAGTGCGGCAGGCAATCGCGGACGTGCGGCGCTACTTCTCGGACATGGCCGCCGACCGGCGGAAACATCCGCGCGAAGATTTGATCAGCATCATGGTGGCGGCGGAGGGCCGCGGCGACCTGCAGACCGAGGAGGAACTCGTGTTCAGCGCGATGTTCACGCTGCTGGCCGGCCACGAAACGACGATGAACATGATCGGCAACGGGATGCTGGCGCTGTTTCGCAATCCCGACGCGCTGGCGCGCCTGCGATCGGATCCGACGCTAATAGAATCGGCGCTCGACGAGTTCCTGCGTTTCGACAGTCCGGTGCAGGTGACGTTTCGCACCGCCAGCGAAGATATCGAACTCAGCGGCCGAACGATTCCGCGCGGCGAGCACGTGGTCGTGTTTCTGGGCGCGGCCAATCGCGACCCGCTGCGATTCGCGGAGCCCGACCAGCTCGACATCGCGCGGACCGAGAACCATCACCTGTCATTCGCCGCCGGGCCCCATCGATGTATCGGCGAAGTGCTCGCCAAGGTGGAAGGGCGCATCGCTTTCGAGACGATTCTGCGCCGGATGCCGAAGCTGGCGCTCGCCGACCCGAATCCGAAGTGGCGTCCTGCGATGAGTCTGCGTGGGCTGCAGTCTCTGCCGATGGTCTTCTAGCACTCACTGGACACTACCCTTTCGCGTCGTCGCTCAACTGATCGAAGGGATTGGTGTGTAAGTCTGTAAAACTTGCCATCTCCTCAAACGATCGGCGATCCAGAAACTTAGCATTCAAGCGGGTTCGCGCACTGGCGCGTTGGTTGCTTCTGGCAGCGGAACGCTCAAAGGCCGTCGCGTACTGAGACTCCGGGGCCTGCTCACTCTTTGATTACGATTGTGTGAACGGCTGATTACGACCGAGGCCGCGTAGCAAACTCAAGTTTCCGATTCAGGAGATCGTTGCGATGCAGACCAAACCCTTACGACTCGATTCAATCCATTCCGGCTGGTTCGATCTGGCGCGCAAGATAAACAGCCATCCGCTCAGCCGGAGGCAATTTATTGCGCGTACGATATCGGCGGCAGGCGGTCTCGCGCTCGCGCAGTTTCTGCCCACGGTCAAAGTCGCGGCGCAATCGGCCGGACTTCCCGATCAAGCGAACTGGCCCTCGACCAACAAGATCAAGCATATCGTGATTCTGTGCCAGGAGAATCGTTCATTCGATCATTATTTCGGATCGTTCGCTTCGATGTTCGGCAGTGGCAATGACAAGGCTCTGGGTTTTACCCCCGACCAGCTTACCTACGCCGATGCGTCCGGCACGAAGTACCATCCCTACCATCTCACCCATTATTGCGACGAAGACCCCGACCATAGCTGGGACGGATCGCATCTGAAATGGAATTCGGGCGCGATGAATGGATTTGTCACCGACGAGGGCGGCAGCAACATCGCGATCGGCTACTTCGAGCCTTCCGATCACATTTATCACGTTCAGTTGGCGCAGGCGTTCTCGCTCGCCGACCATTACTTCTGCTCGGAGATAGGACCCACGCTGCCCAATCGTCTTTATCTGTGGACCGGCACCAGCGGATGGGATTATCTGACGCCGTCCGACGACAGCAGTCTGCCGTATAACAATCCGTCTATCACCGCTCCACCGCCGGTGCTGACATGGCCGACGATGGCCGATGTGCTCGACGGGGCAGGACTGCCATGGAAGTGCTATTCGGTGGCGGACGGGTCGATTCCTTCGACGATCGGCGCGTTCAATCCGCTGATTTTCTTCGAGCAAGTTCTCACCAATCCCGCCAAGTTGGCCAACGCAACCGCGGATATAAGCCAGTTCTTCGCGGACTTGGCCGCAGGCGAACTGCCCGCCGTATCGTGGATCGTGACCGAGGCGGCCGTTTGCGAGCATCCGCCGGCGCCGCCGGATATGGGACAGCTGTTGGCCGCGCGGATCGTGCAGGAGCTGATGGGCTCGAGCGCATGGGAATCGACCGCGATGTTCCTCACCTACGACGAGGGCGGCGGGTATTTCGAGCATGTCGCGCCCCACATTCTCGAAAGTGTACCGTCCGGATTGGTCGACGCGGGCGAGGCTGTGGGCCCCGGGTTTCGCGTGCCGCTGATCACTGTCTCACCATGGGTGAAGCCGGGCAGCGTGTTCAAGGGAACGACCGATCACACCTCGATTCTGCAGTTTGTCGAACGAACCTTCTCGACCAAAACCAAACCGTTGCACCTTTCCACCATCGCGCCAAAGCGGCGCACGCAGACCGATCTAAGCGAGGCGTTTGATTTCGCGCAGACGCCGATCACTCCTTCGCTGCCGACGCCCCAGGATTTGTACGCGCAGGCCAACGATACGGTGCTGACGCTGAACGGCGATCGGACGGTGGCGGATTGCACGACCAATCTGCCGGCATGGCTGCCGAGTTTGCTCGGTGTGTCGCCTCCCGCAGTAGCGTCGAGCGCGAACTCATCGCCATTCACGCGCGGCAAACGAGGTTCAGGTGCTTGCGAGTCGTGACCTCATAAGATCGGCATCCATATACCTCACAGCGAGGCGTAAACCGCCTCGATGAGCGCGATCGCGCGCGCGTCGATCAGCAGGCTCGGCTGCATCTTGTTCATCGTGTAGCCGAAGCCGATCTTCGCCTCGGGATCGGCATAGCCGAGCGAGCCGCCGGCACCCGGATGGCCGAAAGAATTCGGATTCGGGCCCAACTCCGAGCCCGGCTGCGACATCATGAAGCCCAGCGAGAAACGCGTATTGATTAGCAGCAACGCGTCGGGTCCTTTCGACTGTTCGATCGAGCATTGTGCAATCTGGTCTTTCGACATCACGCGAACGCCATTCAATTCGCCGCCGCGGGCCAACGTGCCGTACAACTTCGCCAGCGAACGCGCGGTGCCGTGCCCGTTGCCCGCGGGAATTTCGGCTCCGCGCCACTCGCGCGTGTTAACCAGCCCCGGCCTCATCGCGCCCGGTGGATTCATGAACGCCTTGGCGGCCATCGATTCCGGATCCTTCATCACCTCGGCAAAAAGGTTGGGCTCGCCCGGTCCAGGCGGCGGCGCGGCGATCATGTCCGCGGTTCGTGCGTCGTGCTTCGCCTCGAGACCGATGTGAAAATCGATATCGAGCGGGCCGGCGATCTCATCGCGCAGATATGCGCCCGGAGTCTTGCCCGTGATACGCCGGATCACCTCGCCGACCAGGTAGCCGAACGTCAAGGCGTGATAGCCATGCCGGGTGCCCGGCTCCCACCACGGCTCCTGCCCGGCGAGCGCGTCTGTCATCTTGTTCCAGTTGAAGAGCGCGTCTTCGTCGAGCAGTTTGCGCACAGCGGGAAGTCCCGCGCGATGGCTCAACAGAAAGCGCACGGGAATCTTGTCCTTGCCCGCCTGCGCAAACTCGGGCCAGTACTTTGCGACGGGCGCGTCGATGTCGAGCAGGCCCTTGTCTGCCAGCCGATGCGCGCAGATCGCGGTGACGCCCTTGGTAGTCGAGTATACATTGACGAGCGTGTCGCGCGTCCACGGCCTGGTCTGCGCCTTATCGGCATGTCCAGCCCAGATATCCACGACGCTGTTGCCGTTGAGCATGACCGCGGCGGCGGCGCCGACCTCGTTGCGCTTTTCGAAATTCTCCGCGAACGCATCTTTGACGCGATTGAACCTGGGATCGCAGGTGCCTTCGATTTTCACCGCCATGAATCGTCTCCCTGTCGTCGTGTGCGATCTAACTGCTCACGCGATTGCGCCGCCGCAGCTTGAGCCCGCGCCGGCGGTGCATCCGAAGCAATGCGAGCCGGTCGCGATGCGCGCGCCTGCCAGTTCGCCGACGTCGTCGACGTCCCAAATTGTCGATGCGGCGCCGGCGCCGAGCGGAATTTCCAGCATCTGGTTGAAGTCGCAGTCGTAAAGCCGCCCGTTCCATCCGACGCTCACCAGGTCGCGGCACATGAGCGCGTCGACGGTCGCCGGGTTGAAGTGATTCACCAGCAGGCTCATGTACGCTGAATAACTGCCGGTGGTGTTCAACTGGCCGGCGAAGCGGGCGATCGGCATGTTGGTGATCGTCAGCAGGCGATCGAACACTATCCCGAAA